>CAYRTV010000242.1:0-4817 GCA_964427225.1 uncultured Eubacteriales bacterium | reverse complement strand
GATAGGCGATATCCTCTGTTACCGCCGTCAATTCCAATACCCAGCATGGCCGTTCCCTCATGATTTCTTCACCCACTACTTCCGCTTTATAATCATTTTGAAGCCGGCGGTTTTCCATGAGGTCTTCATAAGAGAGGTCAGAGCCCATGACGGATTGTCTCAGCATATGACCGGAAATACGGATGGTCCTGTCGGTGGATGGAGAATACGTCCATAATTCATCTCCGAGTTTCAGCATCTTGGTTCCCGCTTCCCGGGGCGGGGCGAGGTATTCCGTAAAGGATTGCTCTGTTCCTTGGATCCAGGATTTGGATTCGATAGATCTGTCCCCTCGGCGGCCGTGGATGATCATTCTGCTCTGAGAGATTTTGTTGTCCGAGCCGATATTCTTGTCGATTTGTTCCAGAATCCATTCCCCCGATGGGGTGGTTTGTATGGCAAAGGCGGCCGCCGCTGCGATAAACAAGCTGAGAAGTAATATTTTTTTCATGTTTCCATCTCTTTCATAAGCCGGGAGGTTTGCCGTTTATATATGCCGATCCCGGCGATAGCTGTCCCTAAAAAAGTGGCGGCCAATCCAGGAATGAAACCGATAACAAAACAAAACGGCGTGATTTTTGCCCGGATAACATTAGAAAGCATCAGGGAGGCGTCCTGCATCATGGAACTGATATCGAATCCGTGGACCTGGAGATAATAGGCGATGCCCAGTCCCATCACAGTTCCGGCTATAGTCCCCAAAAGACCGATCATTAAAGATTCACCGATCAACGACATGTAAAGGTGACCTTTGCTTTCTCCCATAGCCAGCCGGATGCCGATTTCACCATAGCGGCGGAGACTGCCCATCAGGCCAGCGTTCCAAAGCACAATCGACATCGCCCCAACAAAACCAATAATGATGACACTTGAGAACATTTTGAACATATCCATCAATTCAGAAAATCCGGATTGCTGATAAAGGGTTTCCATAATCGGGGAGAACTCATCATCTGGATCTGAATATTGGCGATTAAAGGCTTGCTTGACATTTTCGGCTTTTTCATCACGATAAACATAATTTTCAAAATATCCCAGAATCTCTCCGGTGGCATCCCGCATATCCAATGCTCTTTGAATGTCAGAAATATCAGCAATCATGGCTCCCCGGTCTAAGGCCATGACACCGAAGCGGATCGTCCCGACCATGGTGAAATTATACATCGCCATACTGCCGTACATGGTTGAACTGATCAGAGTTGCGGTTTCACCTTCATGGATTCCGAGGTTGTCGGCAAATTGCGCGCTTAACAGGATCTCACCGGGATTCTGCGGAAAACGCCCGCTGACTAAAGACCGTTCCAGATCAAGCAGGTTCCACTCGATACTTTCATCTGAAAACAGATCAATCGCCATGCCCGCCACCGGTCCCTGAGCCCGGGTTTTTCCCTGCTCATCCGGAATATCCAGCAAGCCTCCGAATTTGATCCTCGGTATCCAGTGCATATCCGGAAAGTCCCGGTCAAGCTGCTGAAGCAGGTCATTAATCCCGATATAGGCCAAATCATTGGGGATCTGATCAGACTCTTTGGCATAGGCGCGGGACATAATCTTGACGTGGCCGGTGCTGAATTTAGCGCTGGAGTCGATGAAACTGGTCTGTGCGCCTTGAATCCAGGAGTAGCCCAATACAGTCAGGATAACTCCTAAGACTACGGTTAAAAAGGGGAATAAGCTGCGCGCACGGTCCCGAATGATTCCTTTAAAAATAAAAGCGATCATGAGAGTCTTTCCCTTAAAGCTTCAGTCGGTTTGAGTTTGGCAATTTTGCGGGTGGGGAGATAACTGACAATTGTAGTGGTCACAAATACCAGTATGGTGGTTCCAATAACCAGCCCGGCGCTGTAGGAGGGAAAAATTTTCTCTCCGATCGCGATCCCGTAACTGTCCATCGCCTGGGGCACAGCCCAGCCGTTCTCAGCAAAGGTCGTCAGCAGGGGAATGCCGTAGAGGGCGGCTACAACAGCCGCCAGAACGGCGTGGAGAGCCCCTTCCAGTGTAAACAGCTGAATCACCTTGGAGCGGCGTAAACCCAGGGCCATAAGCGTTCCCATTTCTTTTTTTCTGCGGAAAATGGATAGGACCTGTGTATTGAATATAGCGAGCATGGCCAGGGCTATCAAAAAAAAATACAGGATGGAGGCACCGGCGGTTTTACTTTGGACAATATTGTTGATATCCGCTAAAAGAAAATCCAGGTCTTTAAACGTCCATCCGGATACGGCTGGAATTTCTTTTGTGTTCTGGGCGGCAACCACGATTGTGGCCTGATTCTGCATATCGCTCAGTTCTTGAAGAAGAGGCAGCGGCAGCCAGATCTGCCCCTGGTCAATCG
This sequence comes from uncultured Eubacteriales bacterium, assembly GCA_964427225.1. Lineage (GTDB taxonomy): Bacteria > Acidobacteriota > Aminicenantia > Aminicenantales > Aminicenantaceae > CAYRTV01. Next base: position 2,443 of record CAYRTV010000242.1, on the reverse strand, counting down.
ACTGAACGGTGGTGTTCATGACCCGGGCGATCTGAATATCCCGTGCGTCAAACGTCCCGTTGACATCCCGCCATCTTATGGTGACTGAGTCGCCTGTTTTTAAACCGGTATTATAAGCCATCCGGTTGCCGATCAGGGCCGGTATTTCTTCTCCCGAGAATTTCAAGGAATCAGTCGGAAGCGTGAGGATATTCTGTTCCGGATCGATTCCTTTAAGCTGAACCGGAATAAACCGCCCGCTTGGATAAACGGTTCCCTGCAGGATTAAAATCGGAGCCGCCCGGCCATTGTCGATCAAATCTTGGAGAGGCCCGGGAATAATCCCATGGGCATCCGGCAGGGATAGGGCATCATAGGGATCATAATTTTCTTGCCAGTATTGACCTCCCCCGATTTCCGCGTCCACAGTAGCATGGGTGACTTGTTCGGCCATGCCCACATAAAGCCCCTGGGTCCAGATTATAGCCACAAAAGCAAAGGATAAGACCAATGCGTTAAGCCAGGTGCGCAAACCGGCACCGATGAGATTACGAATGGCGAGCCTGGGAATAATCATGGTTTTTCTCCTGCCGCTTCATTCGGGGTATAATTCTCATCCAAGGAAACACCACCGTCAATCAGTGTGATTTTGCGTCTGAGATATTGAATGACTTTTTCGTCATGAGTTGCGAACAGGAACGTTATCTTGAGATCCTGGTTCAGACGCACCATGGTTTTCAGAATATGGTGCGAGTTCTCTGCATCCAGATTGGCGGTGGGCTCGTCAGCTAAAACGAGGGCCGGCTTTTTTACAACCGCCCGTGCAATTGCCACCCGCTGGCTTTCACCCCCGGAAAGCTGATCCGGTTTTGATTTGGCCCGGTCAGCTAATCCGACCCATTCCAGGGCATCCATGACCATATGTTTTCTCTCGTCCGGTTTCAGGTCGAGCAGAAGCAAGGGAAATTCGACATTTTCAAACACGGTATACACCGGCAGCAGATTGAAGGTTTGGAAAATAAAACCAATATGCCGGGTGCGGAGCGCAGCCGCCTGTTTATGGGAGAGTTTTTCGATTTGATTTCCAAGCACGACAGCTTCGCCGCGGGTGGGTATATCCAGAGACCCGATAATATTCAATAAAGTCGTTTTGCCCGAGCCGCTGGGACCCACCAGGCCGGCGAATTCACCCTTCACAAATTTCAGGTTGATATTATCCAAGGCGATAAGTATCTGAGACCCCATAGGGTACTCCTTAACCACATCCTTGGTTTCGATCAAATATGAATTTTCACTCACTGTCGCTTCTCCTGGGTGTTAATAGTTAAAAACAATTGTAACCTGGAAACCGTTTCCCACAAAGGGATTTGTCCCGGAAGCATTGGGATAGATTTGAAAATTCTCCGGATTCCAGAACCCAAGGACATTGATTCTCCATTTATCATAGGTCCGCTGCCAGCTGAAAAAGCGATACCATTCTTTATTCTCCCAATCATAATAGACTATCCCCCTGATTTCATCCAGCAGCCCTAGAGGATACCTAAGCAGCATGGCCGAAAAATTGATATCTTCTCCCGAATCAAAAGCCTCACCAGTCCGGGCAAGATTATAATGTTCACCCAATACATAGAGACCATTGCCGATATCAAACGTGTAATCCAGCCCAAGATTCCAGGCTCTTTGCCATGGGAGCTGTAAAAGCTGATGCCGCTGATGTGTCAGTGCGGCTTCAAACCAGATGCCGATTCCAATATCCCATTTTCCATCTAAGGCATAGCGGTTTTCTGGAGCTGCTTGCGGTTCCGGAAGAAAGGCTGTTGCGGGAAATTGAATTTCAGCCCGCCGGTGATGGTATGTGGCAGCGATCTCACCTTTGAATAAGGGGACCTGCAATCGGCCGCCGTATTCCACGGAATCATCCTGTGCCGGGAAGATTTCCCGGCCTTTGGGTTCGTTATTTCCGTAGAGGCCCCATGCCCAAATATTGGTATTGTTGATAAAATAATAGCGGAGCAAAAGGCCGTAAACGCCGTCGGTCAGCTGCAGAGGGTCTCGGGGGTCCAACCGGTCGAACCACATGAGCGGGCGGAGTAATGTGGCTGATCCGAAGTTTATTTTCTGTAAACCCAGCCTGGCTTCAAACTGCGTTAAGGACAGCCTCAGCCACATGCGGTATGGTTTGAAATCACCTGAAGTTTCAAGCTCATCGCTATTTTCAAATTGAGCGCTGCCGAAGACGTGGGCGGATAATTCGGTATCCAGGGTGAGAGATTCGGAAGGCTGAACCGCCAGGGTGAATTCGGGAATATATCTCAATCCAAACCGAGGTTGTGATGACTCTTGTAAGCCTGTTAAACCCCATAATGAAAAAACCCCTCTATGCCCGAGTGTCCAGGAAAATCCCAGTGTCGTTGACGTTAATAATAAAAAAGTCGCGGCTAATAATTTTTTCTTTAAATTGACC
>CAYRTV010000241.1:0-4877 GCA_964427225.1 uncultured Eubacteriales bacterium | reverse complement strand
CGTTTGTGCCTGAATATATTACGAAAAGCCATTTTGAGCATCATCATTTCAAATCCCCGATCGCAAATTCCTCAGTGTAAACACGGATTCATCGATTTGAATGTCAAATTCCGCTTCCAGATATCGGATAATGGTTTTATGTCCCTCTTTAGCGGCCGGAATTAATTCCATAACAGAGGGAATCGTCCGGTCATCAAAGGTTTTGATCTCCCGATAAAACATCTCCCGGGCCAGTTCGCCTTTTTCATCATAATATTTTTGCCACACGGGGAGATAATCCTCACTGCGAACCGCTACGATGATATGTCCCCACACAATCGGCAATCCTTCATGGGGGATACATTTCAAATACAATCGTCCCGGTTCAGGATTTTCGATTTCCGTCATTTCAAAATCATAATCATCGACAAAAGTATATTCCCGGACCAGGTCATTATTAGTAAAATCGGAGCCCATCCATGAACTCATCATCATGGAAGGGGGTATCTTAATGACTTTATTTGTCTTGGGAAGATAATTCCACATTTCATTTTCAACCCTCAGCGTTCCCATCCCTCTTTCCTTCTTTGGCTCCAATATCCGGATAAAAGTCTTGTCCATGCCTTGACTCCAAACCTGCATCTTAAGAGTCCGCTGCCAGTGAGGAGTGACAATCTCCATTTCCATTAAAGCTTTACTGGAATCACTGCGGTATAATTCATCCATTTTCTGGACAATATCCCTTGCAGTGACTTCCTGAGATTGACTGGAATACAGCAGCACTCCGAATACAGCAACCATTAAAAATCCAAAAATCATACGTTGTCTCATTTTCATGTCTCCTCCAGCCTGAATTGATTTTTTCTTTCAGCACGGCTTTGGATACCGTAAATAATAGTTTGAACTGCGGCTCCCACGGCATCCGCAACTGGAAACCTCTTTTTATCCAGAATCCACTGCACCAATATCCCGTCCAATAAACCCACTAGAATCGAAGCCTCAATCCTTGTATTCATATCCTTCCGGAATTCTCCGGATTGGATTCCCTGCTCAAGTACCGCGGCCACGGTCTTACGGTATTCCTGGTAAAATTGATTTATTTTTGACTCCAAAGATCCCCGGGAATCCTGACTGCGGATTCCTTCCGCCCAAAGATCAAACATGATATCGAGCAAATCTTGCTTCTCCTTAGATTTCAACATCCCGGCGAAACCTGATATCATACGGCACAGTTTTTCAGTCGCAGATAAGGAAGATTGAGTAATGGCGCCAAAATCCGGAACCAGTTCCTCCATAAAGGTTTCAAAAGTCAGGTTTATGACATCTTCTTTGCTCTCAAAATATTCATATATCGTCCCCTTGCCGATACCGGCTTCCCGGGCGATATCGTAAATGGTGGAGCGGACGAATCCCTTTTGAGCAAATACACGCACCGCGGCTTCGATAATTTGCTTTTGCTTTTCCTTTTTATCAACGATGATGGCACTCATGAATTCTCTTTGACTGACCGGTCGGTCAACTTTCATTTTACGCCTATCCCACTCGGTTTGTCAATTATAAAACCGGTTAATAGTGAATGGGGAATGCCAAAGATTGATCTTCGGTAAAGCCCTTCGATTCCGATTCGGTTTCAGTTTTTAGATTGGAGATTGGAATTATGATATACTTATTCGTCATAATTTCAATTGAGTGGAGGTATGATGAAACACCGCATATGCATTATTATTGCTGTCGTTTTCTTATTTGTTTTTTTCACCGGCCAAGGATTCGCCCAAGAGCAAGCTGAAGCCAAAAAACCTGCAGCGAATTTGTCTTTGGTCGAAGAACCTCAGCCTGTGCCGGAAAAGGTCAAAGCCGGATTTGAATCCATTACAGGCAGAGACGGGGTGACTTACCTGGAATATTTATCGTCCGATGTCCTGGAGGGGCGTGAGGCCGCCACTCAAGGTTATGCCGCCGCCGCCCACTATGCGGCGTCCATGTTCTCCCTATGGGGGCTTAAACCCGCCGGAGACATCAAGCCCGGCTCCAGCCGCGGGATGATGATGGACCGCCCGGAAGCACGAAAAGAACCGGACCGTTCTTTTCTCCAGCAAGTGGAGTTGCGGGAAATCCTGAATAATAAAGGGAACATTCAGGTCAGATGGAAAAGCGGATTGCAAGAAAAAACGCATACCTTTCAGCCGAATATCGATTACATGTATTTTGGGTCCGGAACCCAATCCCGCACCGCGCCCGCAGTTTTCGCCGGCTACGGGATTCAGGACAAGGACATCAAATGGAATGATTACAAAAATCTGGATGTCAAAGGTAAATTCGTCATGATGTTCTCCGGCCTGCCTGGTGCCGATGACCCGGATTCTCCATTCAGCGATCCTGAGATCAAGAAAAAATATCAGCGTCCGCAAATGATGCGCCGCTGGATTTCACCAAAAATTGAATTGGCCCGTAAACTGGGAGCCGCCGGTGTATTGATGATTGAAAATGATGTCCGGGACGGACAGGATATTCCTGATCAAATTGTCCGGGGACGGCTGGTCAATGATGAAAGGCCTATTGTCCCTGGTGAACGGAGACGTATGAGCCTGATTGAAGGCAAAGGCCTTCCCATGCCCTGGCAATCGGTTATGCAGGTGCGCATCTCCCGGGAGATGGCGGATACCATCCTGAATTTAGTCGATCGTGACAGCATGAGCCTGCAGAAAAAAATCCTCCAGAATGACACTCCCCTTTCTTTCAGCCTGGAGGGTGTGACTCTTAAGCTCAGCAATGAGGCTGAAACTCAACTGGTGTCTTCCCCCAATGTGCTTGGTTATATTGAAGGCTCGGATCCTGAACTGAAAGATGAAGTCATTGTCATCGGGGCTCATTTGGATCACTTGGGAAAAAGAGGCGATTACATTTTCAATGGCGCGGATGACAACGGTTCCGGTTCCGTTGGCGTTATGGAAATCGCGGAAGCTTTCAGCAAAAATCCCACCAAACCGAAGAGATCTATTTTATTTGCATTATGGACCGCCGAAGAAAAAGGACTGCTTGGCTCCCGCTATTATGTATCCCATGCGTTTTTCCCCCTCAAAAAAACAGTCGCCTGTTTGAACCTGGATATGATCAGCCGCAACTGGGATACAGCCACCCTGCAGAGAATGTCACGGATGTGGGACATTGATGTTGATAAGGAAACCATGGCAAAAATCAATGTGGAAAATTTCATCAGCCTTTCTTATGCTGAGGAAGCGCCTTATTTAGGGGACCTGCTGCGGCAATACAACCAAAATGTGGGCCTGTCGCTGCATCTGCGGTCATCGGAGAGCGCCATGGGGGGCAGCGATCACGCACCCTTTGCCATGAGCAACATACCCTGGGTGTTCTTCTTCGCCGCCATGACCGAAGACTACCATCAGCCCAGTGACAGCGTGGAAAAAGTCAATGCCGAGCTTATGGAAAAAATCATGCGGCTGACGTATTTAACCGCTTTTCATTTAGCTGATCAGGAGTGATTATTTATTTGCGATGCCTGTTTTTTCCTGCGCCTGCGGCGGGAGAACCGCGCTGGAATCAGATTCAGGGTCAGTTTAAACCGGTGATAAATCTCATACACGCTTTTAACCACCGGGAACACCCAGTCATATACAGACTTACGCCCGATTCTAAGGCGGTTCATTAATTTGATTATCGGCGCAAGCCGCGGATACATAATCGCCCAAGGGAAAATATTGTGATAATACGCTACCTGATCCTTGGTGATACCGGGCTGGTTTAAAACCGTAATATTGCTGAAATATCCAAGAGTTTTACGGTCGCTGATCCATCCTTTCTCTTCACAAAGGGCTCCCAATTTTGTACCTGGATAAGGATAAAAAACACTTACAAAAACAATATCCGGTTTAATCCGCTTGTTGAGAGCAATGGTTTTTTTTACAGTTTCCGGAGTCTCGTAAGGAATGCCGAGCATATTAAATGTCCATAAATGGATTCCGGCATTTTTAAGAATTCGGGCGGCCTTAATAATATGTTCATCTGAAATGCCCTTATCCAGCACTTCATTCCGCAATGCGGCATCCCCGGCTTCCACCCCCATCATCACCATATTGCAGCCGGTATCCTTGAGGACTCTCACAAACTCCTCAGTCACAAGGTCAGCTCTGACTGTGATATTGAAGGGAAAATCAAACCGCTGCTTATATTTCTCCAGCAGACCTATCGTCCATTTTTTATTGACACTGATTAAATCATCATCAAATACGATGGAACTGATATGCTTATAACGGCTGACCAATTCCTCTATTTCATCAAGAATACTCTCATGACTGCGAACCCGGTAATAACGTCCTTTACCGCGGTATAATTGTTGATACGTGGAATTCACACAAAAGGCACAGTGAAAGGGACAGCCGCGGCTGCTGCGGACCTCCAGATATCTGTGATAATTTAAAAGTTTTTGAAAATCAATGATTTCCCGGTCACAGAAAGGTAAAGAATCCAAATCCTGCAGCAAAGGCCGGACCGGATTTTTAATAATGCGGCCTTCGTGATTGAACCAAAAATTCCGGATTTCACAATCATCAGCTTTCAGCCGGCCCTCTCGATCCAGAGTTTCCACCAATTCCAGCAGGGCTTCTTCACCTTCCCCTATACAGATCCCAAAAATACCCGGGACGCGGATGCACTCTTCCGGACGTACGGACGGATGGACACCACCCCAAATCACGGGAATACCGAACTCATCACGGACTAACGCAGTGACCTGTTTACTCAGTTCAAATTGATTGGAAGCGACTGTAAATCCGATTAAATCCGGTCTGAACTCCCGGATTTTTTTCCGGATCTTCTTTTTATCTATTTTATATAAAGTCAGCAAATCCGTTTCATGGCCGTGCTTCTTTAAAACCGCTGAT
>CAYRTV010000240.1:0-4899 GCA_964427225.1 uncultured Eubacteriales bacterium | reverse complement strand
GACCACCGAGATCTACACTCTTTCCCTACACGACGCTCTTCCGATCTGCTCTCGAAATCTTCCCCTTGCCCGAACTGGATGGGATTAACAAAAATACTGACGACAGCCCGGTCTGATTCCCGCACCGCCTCCCGTATCAGGGATAAATGGCCCTCATGAAGATAGCCCATAGTGGGAACCAATCCAATCGAATGGCCGGCTTGCTTTTCTTTTTTGATCGCCGTTTTCATTGATGTGATTCCGTCTATTAATTTCATTTCTTTCTCTGGCGCTTACCGGATTATTATATCACTCATCATCATGATTCAAAAAATCATTCAATTGGGCGGGATTTTTCAAATGAAAAGAATGTCTATCCTCGGGAAATGCCTCTTTTTTGACATCCTCAATGTAATGGGAAACCGCCTTTCCGATCACGTCATTCAGGCCGGCATACTGTTTAACAAATTTGGGCAGATATCCGTGAGAATAGCCGGCTAAGTCGTGGAAAACTAATATCTGGCCGTCGCAATGGGGACCGGCTCCGATTCCAATTGTAGGTACCATGAGTTTATGAGTGACTTCCTGGGCTAATTCACGGGGAATGCACTCCAGCACCACCGCAAAAACACCGGCTTTTTCCAATTCCTTGGCTTGGGATAAAATATCACGCGCTTCCTTCCTGGTTTTTCCGCGGACATGAAACCTACCCAGGTGATGTATGGATTGCGGGGTCAGGCCGACATGTCCCATAACGGGAATGTCCGCTTCCGCCAGTGATTCTATCAATTCCAGCCGGCGGGGAGAAGATCCCTCTATTTTGACGGCTCCCGCCCCGGCTTCCCGGATAAAGCGGCAGGCATTTTTTCTAGCCACTTCATGGGAAACATTGTAACTGAAAAAAGGCATATCACCGACCACCAAGGCATAGTTGGTTCCCCTTGCAACAGCACTGGTATGATGAATCATGATATCCATAGTGACGGGAATGGTATTGGTATAGCCCAACACCACCATCCCCAGCGAGTCCCCTACCAGTATCAAGTCAATGCCGGCATTATCCATGATCTTCGCCGTGGGAAAATCATATGCCGTCAAAGCAGTTATTTTTTCATGATTTGTTTTTTTCTTTATTAAATCCGGAATAGTTACGCGAGATCTTGAGTTTGCAGTCATGCTTTATCCTTTCTCCCCATCCTGCCTGTATTTAAATCAGGATTGAGGTAAAGTCTAACAGTTTAAAACCGATATATTCATTTGATTTTATCTGTTTTGTTACTTCCTGTACTTAGCGGAACATAATACAAAGAACTCTTCCGCAGCTGTTTGATCTTTTCAATCAAATCATGAATAGCATCATCACTGCTGAAATCTAATTCATCCGCTTTGATCACCAGCAGAGGTGTGGCTTGATAATTAAAAAAATAATAATCAAAGGCCTCAAGCAGGTCCTCTAAATATTTTTCCGATATATTCTTTTCAACGGGTTTTCCCTGAAGTGCGATTCTCTTCTTCAGGGTCGACAAATTTATCTGTAAATAAATGGTTAAATCCGGCCGGGCTATTTTACCGGAAAAAATACTAAAAATTTTATCATAAACCTGAAGCTCTTCATCCGAGAGAGTCTGATACGCATAGATTTTATCTTTTTCAAACAAATAATCACAAAATATTCTTTCACTAAAGAGGTCGCGCTGCACCAATGCTGATTGTTGATGGTAACGGTTAACCAGGAAAACCAATTGCGCTAAAAAAGCGGCTCCTTCCTTTTCACCATAGAATTCACTCAAATAGGGATTATCAAAACGGTCCAGAATGACTTTTCCGCCTATTTTTTCAGCCAGCCTCCCGGCCAGTTCCGACTTGCCGCACTTCATCACCCCTTCAATAGCGATATGCTGATAAGGAAATTCTGAATCCATGGAATTGGTCATTTTATTCCGCTTATCCGGATAAGTAGCTGCAACGAAAAACAGAGATTAAACAATAACGAATAAAGGCGCCTAAGTCAAACACACAGAAAGGAGAAAACCGTTTTTTTCAAGAGTTATTCCTCTGATTGCCGGCCGCAGAACCATTTCCATTGCGGACTGATTTGACTTCCTCTTTAACCGGGATGATAATCCAAGCGACGATATATAGAACAAACATCGGGAACAGCGCAGTGATCAGGGCAGCCGCTACAAAGACCAGCCTCACCAGAGAGACATCCAAATCAAAATACTGTGCCATCCCGGCACACACTCCGCCGATCATTTTATTGCTTTGAGACCGGTATACTTTTTTTGCCATAATTACCCTTTCCGTTTTTCAGCCTGCCCGGCAGGCTTGAGATTGATAATGAAGTAACCTAATATACGCATATTGACGCGGGGATGCAAGAGTTTTACCCTTGTCTTGCTATCTTAAATCAGGGATACTGAAAACAGGAGGATAATGTATGATGACTCAACCCGTTCTTATTGACGGCCAGTGGCGGGCACCCCAAGAACCTGCCGGCAATTTTCAGCCTGAATCTCCCACAGTTGCAGATAAATTACCCGAAATCTATCCGGTTTCAGGATTTAAGGACTTGGAAAACGCGATGCAGGCATCCATGCGGGCAGTCCGCGAGCTTAGGCATGTGAAACCCGAGGAATGTGCAGATTTTCTGGAAATGTTTGCATCCAATATAGAAGCAAAAGCTGATGCTGTAACCAAAATGGCGGCTATGGAAACGGGTCTTCCCATAGATCCTAGACTGAAATCCACAGAACTTCCCCGGACAACGGATCAGCTGCGCCAGGCGGCCGCGGCTGTACGCGACCGGACCTGGTGCCGGGCAATTATCGACACCAAATTAAACATCCGGTCCATGTATGCTCCGCTGGGAGGTCCGGTTTTTGTCATTGGACCCAGTAATTTTCCTTTGGCTTTTAATGCAGTATCAGGGGGCGATTTCGCCGCCGCCATCGCTGCCGGCAACCCGGTTATAGCCAAATCCCACCCCAGCCATCCGGGAACAACCATGATCCTGGCCGAAGCTGCATTTGAAGCCGTACAAAAAAGCGCCCTCCCAGCCGCCATGGTCCAAATGGTTTACCACATGCATCCCGGTTCCGGTTTGAGACTGGCCTCTCATCCCAAATTGGGGGCCACCGCTTTTACGGGCAACAAATCCGCTGGTTTGCAGCTGAAATCCGCCGCGGACCGGGCCGGCAATCTGATCTATTTGGAAATGTCCAGTGTTAACCCCGTCATTATTCTGCCCGGCGCCATATCAGAAAAGGGCCAAAATATTGCAGCCGAACTGTTCAGCTCCTGCACTTTAGGAATGGGCCAGTTCTGTACTAATCCAGGACTTGTGATATATGTCGGCAATCCGGACGGCAAAGATTTCACAGCTGCGGTTAAAGAAAATTTTCAAGAAAAGCCTAAAGGGGTCATGCTGGGAAAAGAAGTCGTCAGAGGGCTTGAGATTTCTTTGCAAAAGCTCCAAAATTCCGGAGCACGCCTCTTGGCGGGAGGACAAAGGGAGCACGGTGAAGGCTACCGCTTTCAGAATACATTGCTTAAGATTTCCGGCGATGATTATTTAACCAACCCGCACGAACTGCAAACCGAAGCCTTTGGGCCATCCACTCTCTTGGTGGAAGCCAAAGACACAGAACAGATTATCCGTATCACAGAAACCCTGGAAGGCAATTTGACCGGGACCATATACAGCCATTCCGGCAAAGCCGATAACGATGACTATCAGCGAGTGGAACCGGTCATGCGGCAAAGAGTAGGACGCCTCCTTAATGACAAAATGCCGACCGGAGTGGCCGTTACTCCAGCCATGCATCACGGGGGACCTTTTCCAGCCACCGGACATCCTGGTTTCACTTCAGTCGGAATTCCTCCGGCTATATGGAGATTTGCCGCTGTTCACTGCTACGATAATGTCAGGCAGGACCGCCTCCCCCCTGAACTGCGGGATAAGAATCCTACCGGATCCATGTGGCGGTATATCGACGGAAAATGGACAAAAAAAGATATTAAAGAATAGAAGCAGGGTGAGATCCTTCGGGCGCTGACACGCCCTCAGGATGACATAAAAGGTGCAATTCGACCGCCCGGATTAAAAAACTTGGTTATTCGCAGGCCGAGATTGCCGTAGATATGGATCTGCGGCGATGACGTCGTGGCACTGCACGTCGAAGAGCCGCAAATTCATAGATGCGGCGAGATTCGGTCCGCCTGAAGGGTGAAAAAATGTTTCAGCCGCCGGCAACTAGATGCAGCACCTTCACATCCCCACCGGCCGGAATTTTGGTATGAGCATAGTCCTTCCGCTTGACAAGTTCTCCATCTATTTTGACCACCAGCATCCGCCAGGTATAATTCATTTTTTCCAGCAGGCGGGTCACCGTCATCCCCTCTTCCCATTCCACCGGCCGGTTATTGACAGTGATCAAGTGCTTTTCTTTATCCGGATGAGTTTCCATCTCTTCCTAAACCGCTGGATCAAGTCAAATGCGGTTTGATCACTTCAATCAGTTCCGGCAAATCCATTCCCAGTTTTTTAAGGTGTTCAATAGTGGGAACGCCGTTTTTGGTCCAGCCTCTTCTTTGATATACCGAATCCAGCAGTTTCTCATACCGGTCTTCGCGGTACTTTCTCAAAACCTTAAGCTTTTCCAGGGTGGACTTCCCTGCCGGATCCACTCCCATCTCTTCTTTTAATTGCTTGTCATACCGCTCCTGCCGGGATTCATATTCTTTTTCCGTTACCGGTCCGGCCGCCCGGAAGGGCTGGGCGTCATGTTCACGCAAGCCGTATCCCCGGCGGATATTGAATATCCGCTGAAAATTATACACGCGCTCAGACTGCCGAATCAGTTCCTCTTTATCAATGTTTTTTCCGGTCACGGCATTGAAAATGGTGACATAATTGTC
>CAYRTV010000239.1:0-4900 GCA_964427225.1 uncultured Eubacteriales bacterium | reverse complement strand
AGGGCACCATCCGCCCGTTTTTCACCGGCTATGAATTTGTGCGGTTTGATTATCCAGAGCAGTACCGGTTGATCAAATACACCCGGGGAGTCAAAAACCTGGTGGGTAATGAAGAGGGCCCTATTCCCATAAGCACAGGCATTATCGATGAAATCAGGGCGAGGGAAATTGACGGATTTATTGAACTGGAGAAATACGGCCGGGTTCCGGATGTGGGCGATGAAATTCAGGTGATGGAGGGTCCCCTAAAAGGATTAAAAGGATTGTTTAAAAAAGAGCTTTCGGGCAAAGACCGGGCAATTATCCTCCTCAATTATGTATCCTACCAGGGACAGCTCATTATTGAAAAAGAGAAACTGAAAAAAATATAAAACAAAAGGAAAAAAATGAAAGTACCTTTACTGGATCTCAAAAGCCAATACAGGAGCATTAAAAACAAAATTGATGCGAAAATGCAGGAAGTAGTGGCGTCCCAAATGTTTATCCTGGGAAAGGAAGTTGAAGCACTTGAAAAAGAATTAGCAGATTATTCCGGTGTATGTGACGCTGTCGGCGTGACCTCCGGTTCAGACGCTCTCATTGTGTCACTTATGGCTCTCGGCATTGGCTCTGGAGACAAGGTGATCTCCACTCCTTTCACTTTCTTTGCCACTGCGGGCGCCATTGTCCGCACCGGCGCTGTGCCCGTCTTCTGTGATATTGATCCGGAAACCTATAACCTGGATCCAACGGCGCTGGCGGAGACACTGGACCAAGCGAAAAAAGAAGATCGATCCGCGGGCATCAAAGCCGTTTTGCCGGTTCATCTCTATGGGCAAATGACGGATATGGATCCGATCATGGATTCCGCCCGCAGATTTGAGCTCTCGGTTATTGAAGATGCCTGCCAGGCGGTCGGATCGGAATATCCTTCCCGCGAAGGCGTCCGCAAATCCTGCGTAATGGGAGATATGGGAACCTTGTCTTTTTTCCCTTCTAAAAATCTGGGCGGTTTTGGTGACGGGGGGATGGTATTGACAAACCGGTCCGGCCTGGCTGCCCGAATCCGTAAATTAAGAAACCATGGAGCCGCGGACAGGTATTTTTATGATGAAATTGGAGGAAACTTTCGTCTGGATGCCCTGCAGGCAGCTGTGCTCCGCATCAAACTGCGGCATTTAGATGACTGGCAGCAAAGGCGGCGGGAGCGGGCGGAAACATATAATCACTTATTCGAAGCAGCCGGATTAATTGAAAAGGAGCGGATCAAACCGCCGGCTGAGGTTTACCGGGAATCAGGAATCAAGCAATATCATACCTATCATCAATATGTTATCCGGGCCAAGAAACGGGACAAGCTTCAGGATTTTCTGCAAAAAAACGGAATTGGAACTTCGATCTATTATCCGCTTCCGCTTCATATGCAAAAATGTTTCGCTTATCTGGGATATAAAGAAGGGGATTTTCCCGCCTCCGAAAAAGCCGCCCGGGAAGTTCTGGCACTCCCTGTTTATGCTGAATTAAACGATATCCAGCAGCAATACATTGTGGAGAAAATTGCGGAGTTTTATAACAAAATTTAACTCAAATCTCAAATCAAAAACCATCTCGCGACCGGAAAACCATATCTAAAAGGATCTTTAGAGATATTTATGCCTGTTTATGTGGAAGAGTGCAGAGTAAAGAGTGAAGTGTGGAGAGGATGGTTTATGATTCACGTTTTGCGGGTTCGGTCAGAACCTGCCGTAATGTATCCAAGCTCAGCTTGGAGCCGGTGATCAAGAGGGCACCGGTTTTTCCGGAGAATCTGTCTTTTTGCTGCCTTAAAGCCGCCAGCGGCAGAGCAGCGGCGCCTTCGACCAGCATATGCTGATACCGGAGCATCCAGCGCAGAGCCTTTGCGATTTCCGCTTCCGAAACCAGAATAAAATCATCCACCAGCTCCCGGCAGATATCAAAAGTTATGGAGCCGGCCTCCATGCCTCCCGCGGTTCCATCCGACAACGTCGGTTGGGAAGGAATGTCAACCACCCGGTCCGCCCGGATGGATTCATACATAACAGCTGAACTTTCAGGCTGCACTCCGATTATCCGGATGCCGGGCCAATGCCGCTTCAATACTCCGGCGATTCCGGATATCAAACCGCCGCCTCCCACCGGGACCAAAACAAATTCCAGCTCCTTGCATTGCCGGATTATTTCCAAACCGGCAGTAGCCTGGCCGGCGATGATCAAAGGATCATTATACGGTGAAATAAAAACCCGTTTATCCCTATTCGCGGTCTGATGCGCTTTATTCTCCGCTTTGACGCAATCATCTCCAAAAAGATGGATTTCCGGGCCATATACCCGCAATGCATCCAATTTTGCGGGAGATGCATAGTCGGGTAAAAATATTGTTCCTTTGAGATTGAATAATTCGAGAGCATAGGCCACAGCCGTTCCATGATTTCCGGAAGAAGCCGTGATGATCCCGGCTTTTTGTTCTTCCGGCTTCAAAGCCAGAATTTTGTTTAAAGCTCCGCGGAGTTTAAAAGAACCGGTGATCTGCCAGTTTTCCAATTTTAAATAAATATGGCCCTGGTTTTCCCGGCTCAAGAACGGAGAGGCCTCCAAGGGGGTTTTCCGAATATAGGGACGAATGCGGCTGTCCGCTTTGAGAGCAGCTTCATAAATACGCTGGCTGAATGGGAGAGTCATTATTTTTCTCCTGATGATGTTTGCCGGGCTTTCTTTCTCCAAAAAAGGTAAACCGGAATTCCAGCTGCTGTCAAGACTATTCCCGACAAGGATTCCGCCGGCTTTTCTAATAAGGTGTTCAATAAAATTCTTGAAGATGCCAGAATAAACAGCCATGGGACCACAGGATATCCCCAAGTCTTATAGGGACGCGGAAGGGCGGGTTTGGTTTTCCGCAGCCGGAAAACCGCAGCAGCAGCCGCGATCCAGAAGACAATCGACATAAACATGGCAAATGTGAAGATTTGTTCAAATGTTCCCAGCAGAGTGAGCACGGAAGCCCAAACCGCCTGGAGCAGAATGGCGAAGTCAGGAGTCCGGTACTTGGGGTGAACCCGCACCACGCAGCGGAAAAAAGCCCGTCTTTGGCCATGGCATAATATACCCGGGGACCGGCCAGTATTGAGCCGTTCAGGGAACCGAAAGTGGAGACCACCACCAAGGCGGATACGGCAGCTCCGAAAGAAGCTCCGTATAGGGCCGTGACGGCTGATTCCGCTATCCGGACTTCACCGATGAATGAGGACAGGGGTAAAGCGCGCAGGTAAACCAGGTTGGTCAAAAGATAGAGCAAGGTGACACCTAACGTACCCAGAATCAAAGCCCGGGGAAGGGTTTTTTCCGGATTCTTTATCTCGCCGGCCACAAAATTCACATTATTCCAGCCGTCAAAAGACCAGGCGACCCCAACCAGTGCCACACCGAATCCGATGAGGAGACTGCTCCATTCTAATCCTCTGGGATTGAAAACCCAGTTAACCGAGGCTCCTTTACCGACCGTTAGTCCAAATATGACGATGGCGGATATGGTGCCGATTTTTAGGACCGTAAAAAAATTTTGCACTGATTTACCCAGCCGGACTCCGAAAACATTGAGCAGGGAGAGCATGATGATAACCGAGACTCCGATTATTTGTCCGGCGGAAAGAG
Organism: uncultured Eubacteriales bacterium; assembly: GCA_964427225.1. Classification (GTDB taxonomy): domain Bacteria; phylum Acidobacteriota; class Aminicenantia; order Aminicenantales; family Aminicenantaceae; genus CAYRTV01. Next base: position 1,252 of record CAYRTV010000239.1, on the reverse strand, counting down.
AATAGGGGATCATGTTTCCGAATAAGGGAATCCGGAGGGATAGAATAGTATTCTGCATGGAAACGGCCGGAAAAAAAACGCCGAAATATTCAGCAAAGGCCAGCGCCAGCCCGGCAATGCCCCCGGTCATATAAACCAGAAACAATATCCATCCAAATAAAAACCCGGCTAAGGAACCATATGCTTCCCGAAGATAGACGTATTGCCCTCCGGCTTCCGGCATGGCGGCTCCCAACTCCCCGTAGGTTAAAGCGCCGGCCAAGGTCAGCAGTCCACATGCCAGCCATGCCAGCAGCAAAAGGGGAGCAGAGGGGATGCTTTTCGCCATAATCCCCGAGGTAAGAAATATTCCTGAGCCGATAACAATTCCCACCATGATCATGGAGGAATCGAATAACCCCAGCTGCCGCATCAGGCTTGAGCTGGAGCCTGAATGAGGCGAAGAAGAGGAAGGATTCATTCCAATGCTAGTTTTACTGCTGCTTTAGCGTGTAAAGCGGTGGTATCATAAAGGGGAAGATCATAATCTTTTTGCTCAACCAGCAGCGGAATTTCTGTGCATCCCAAAATGATTCCCTGGGCTCCGCGGTTTTTCAATCTATTGATTATCGACCGGAACATATTCTGCGATTCTTGTTTGATTTGACCCAGACATAATTCTTGATAAAGAATCTTGTGGATGATCTCTCTTTCTTCTTCCGGAGGAATTAAGACTTCAATATTGTATGTATCCGTTAAACGGCCTTTGTAAAAGTCTTGTTCCATAGTAAAACGGGTTCCCAGCAAGCCGACCCGCTTGTTTCCATCCCGCTGAACGGCTTCCGCAGTGACGTCACCGATATGAAGTAAAGGTATGTTCGTGTTCTCGGTTATGGCTCCGGCCATTTTGTGCATGGTATTGGTGCAAATCACAATGAAATCCGCGCCGGCCTTTTCCACTTTTTGGGCCACCCGAATCAAATAATCCGTGGCCTCATTCCATTTGTCCTGATGCTGCAGCTGTTCGATGTCGTGGAAATTCACTGAATACAACACACATTGGGCTGAATGAAACCCGCCCAATTGATTTTTGACTTCTTCATTGAGGATGCGGTAATATTCAAGGGAAGGCTCCCAGCTCATGCCTCCGATAAGACCGATTGTTTTCATTGACCGTCTCCTTCCATATTAATACATAGTGATAGTCCGGGAATTTATTAACCTGAATTATTCATAAAAAAATTGCGATGTTTTTGCACATTCTTTTTTATCA
>CAYRTV010000238.1:0-4939 GCA_964427225.1 uncultured Eubacteriales bacterium | reverse complement strand
CGACAATAAATGAACGTATTGTCGTCGTCTGCGGCAATCTCGACCCGTGAATAATCCAGGTTAGAAAAAAATTGATGATGCAGCAAGACGAATGCGTGAGATGTCTACATGTTCCGAGTATCTTCACTCTTATCCGCAGTAAACAATTGCTCCAGGGATGATCTCAGCCTTTCTTCATCGATCGGTTTGAGCAGCAATCCCGCGGGATGGGTATTGCGGGCCCGGCCTATGGTCTGTTCATCCGCAAATCCAGTGATAAAAATAACGGGGATATCCAGCTCCTGCTTGATCCGCTTTGCCGTTTCAATTCCGTCGATTTCTCCCTGCAAACCGATGTCAATCAAAATCACATCCGGAGGATTGCAGCGGCAGAATTCCAGTGCTTCTTCTCCGGTAAATTTTGAGGCGGTCACTGTGTAACCCAGCTGGGTTAAATAATGACGCAGGTCATTAGAAACGATTCCCTCATCTTCGACTAAAACAATTTTATGAACTGACATATCATCCTTAAATAAAAAGATTATATAAACTGTCATTGTCTGTCAAGACTTAGTTCAAACATCAGTTCCCACCATGCGATGAAAATATTTTGGCGGCTTTGCCTTACCCCTTCATCGGGCCGATCCGAACTCGGACAAGATAATATTTGAAAACAAGCCGGGAATGGTATATAAAAACCATGCTACTTTATCAAATATGGAGGAAACTATGGAACGACGGGAAGCTCTAATGGTGCTGGGGTGTGTGGCCCTGGCCGGACCTGCTCTTATTTCCTGTCAACAGAGGAGTGAAACGATGAAAAAAGAAATTAAAACCCAAAATGCACCGGCAGCAATCGGTCCCTACTCACAGGCCGTTGAGGCCAATGGATTCATTTTTGCTTCCGGTCAAATAGCCATTGATCCGTCTACCGGAGATCTTTCAACGGGCGGCGTGGAAGAACAAACCCGCCTGGTTTTGACAAATTTGAGTTCCGTCCTCGAAGCAGCCGGCAGTTCCTTGCAAAATGTTGTCAAATGCACCGTTTTTCTGCAGGATATGAATGATTTCGCCAAAATGAATGCAATTTATGATGAATTTTTCGATACACCGTATCCAGCCCGCGCCGCTGTTGAAGTTGCCCGCTTGCCCAAAGATGTCAAAGTCGAAATCGAAGCCATCGCTGTAAAATAATTTCTTAAGGCTTCACTCATAACGCACGATTAAATATAAAGGGTACAGCTTAAATTCACCGCCAAAATATCGATACCTATGAAAAAATGATTTAATATGAATGCATTGATCCAAATCGGCGTTGATACCGGAGGCACCTTCACTGACTTTATTGTTTACCGGAACGGGAAAATAGAAATAAAAAAAATCCTCTCCACTCCGGATGATCCCTCTCAAGCCATAATCGCGGGCCTTAGGGATTTCATTCGCTCCCGCCCCGCCCTTAAAATTCATCATGGCACCACTGTCGCCACCAACGCTCTGCTGGAACGAAAGGGAGGACGGATCGTTCTTCTGACCACCAAAGGATTTGAAGATGTCATTTTCATCAGGCGTCAAATCCGGAAAGACCTGTATCGCCTGCGGGGAGAAGAGCGAACTCCTCTGCTGGATCCGGGCCGCTCTCTCGGAATGGATGAAAGAACCTCTTACGACGGCTGTATTGAGAGACAGATTTCCGCAGCGGAAATGGAAAGATGTTTGGCCAAAATAAAGAAATTAAGGGCAGAAGCTGTCGCAGTGTGTTTTATCCATTCCTATGCCAATCCCGCAAATGAAAAGAAATTAACTGAATTCATTCAAAAAGCGGGCATACCGGTGTCCCGCTCCAGCGCCATTCTCCCTGAATACCGGGAATATGAAAGAACCACCGTCACCGCAGTCAACGCTTATTTAATGCCGGTGATCAGCCGTTATCTGACCCGGCTGGAGGAAAAACTTTCCGGAGCCCGGCTCCGCATCATGCAGTCCAATGAAGGCCATATTTCTCCTGAAACCGCCCGTAAAGAGCCTATCCGCACGGCATTATCCGGACCGGCTGGAGGGGTTGTCGCTGCCCATCATTTGGGTCATTTATCCGGATTCCCCCAACTGGTGACTTTTGACATGGGGGGCACTTCATCCGATGTTTCTTTGGTGGACAAAACAATCCGCTGGACCCATGAGAACACTATCGGGGAATTTCCCATCCGCCTTCCCATCATTGATATTCATACTGTCGGTTCCGGAGGCGGTTCTCTTGCCTATGCGGACAAAGGCGGCTCATTGCGGGTTGGTCCGGAGAGCGCTGGTGCGGACCCCGGTCCTGCCTGCTATGGAAAAGGTGAAAATCCTACGGTAACAGATGCCAACCTGGTGCTCGGGCGTTTGGATCCGGATTTTTTTCTGGGAGGACGAATGCGGCTTTATCCCGAAAAAAGCTATGCCGCCATTGCCCGTTTGGGAGAGAACATCAATAAATCCCCGTTGGAAACCGCGGCCGGCATCATCGCTATCGCCAATGCCAATATGGAGAAAGCCATCCGGGTCATTTCCATAGAAAAGGGCATTGATGTGCGCCGATTCGCTTTATTTTCTTTTGGAGGAGCCGGCGGAATGCATGCAGTTGAAATGGCATCCCATCTCCATATGCCCAAAGTCATGATTCCGAAAAATGCCGGGGTGCTCTCCGCTCTGGGTTTAGTGCTGGCGGATTCCATCAAGGATTATTCTCAGTCCGTTCTTAAAAAATCTGACAGTATCGGAGAGGAGGATATTGAATCCTTGTTTCAAAGAATGATTCGGCAAGGTCATCATGATATGAAAGAGGAAGGCTTCTCCGAGAACCGGGTGGAGTTCAATCCATTTATAGATATGCGCTATTTCGGCCAGTCCTTTGAAATTTCCATCCCTTATACCGGATGGCGGAACACCATTGCCGCTTTCCATCAAACCCATTTTCGTTTATATGCCTATAATCATCCTGGTCAACCGGTTGAAATTGTCAATCTTCGGGTTAAAACAGTCGGCAAAACTGAAAAAATCCAACTGGCGGAATATCAGCCGGAAGGAGGAGATCCCTCCCCTGCTCTGGCGAAGCATCAAAGCATCATCTTTCAGCACCGGAAGCATAAGGCCCCGGTTTATATTCGCAGCCGGCTGAAATGCGGCAACCGAATTAAAGGGCCCGCCCTTATTGTAGACATTGATTCCACAACATTTCTCCCCCCCGGATATGATCTAAATACAGACAGGTTTCTCAACCTTATTATCCAGCAAGAAGGTCACAATGACTGAATTTGACCCCATTGAATTAGAATTATTTAAAAACCTGTTTATCTCGATTTCAGAAGAAATGGGAGCCGTTCTGGAACGTACGTCCCTGTCGCCGAACATTAAAGAACGACGGGATTTCTCCTGCGCGCTTTTTAACCAAAAGGGAGAAACTTTTGCCCAAGGGTCCCATATTCCGGTTCATTTGGGGGCGATGCCCCTCTCCGTCCAGGCATCCTTGAAAAACATTGAATTCAAACCGGGAGATTTAGTGGTTCTGAATCATCCTTACCGGGGAGGGACCCATCTGCCGGATATCACCTGCATCACCCCGGTTTTTTTTGAAAACCGTCTCGCCTTCTTTTCCGCTAACCGGGCCCATCATTCAGATGTGGGCGGAATGAGCCCGGGATCCATGCCGCTGGCGTCTGAAATTTTTCAAGAAGGACTGATCATTCCTCCTGTTAAGCTGATGCGGAACGACTGCTTGGACCGGAATGTGATGGATTTAATTTTGGCTAATGTCCGAACACCGGAAGAAAGAGAAGGAGATCTGCTCGCTCAAATAGCCGCCAACTATAAAGGCCGGTCCCGTCTGCTGGAGGTTATCGGCAAATACGGATTGGAAAAAATATCCCTTTATTCACAATTCATTCAGGATTATACAGAAAAGATTCTCCGCCGGACTATAAAGGATATCCCTGATGGATGCTACCGGTTTCATGATTATATGGATGATGACGGCATATCTGCGGATCCGGTCAGGATTGAAACCGCTGTAACCATCAAAGGAGATACGGCGGCCATCGATTTCACAGGGTCTTCTCCCCAAGTCCCGGGGGGAATAAATGCTAATTCCGCCGTTACTTTTTCCGCCGTACTGTATGTCTTCCGGTCTCTGGTCGAGGAAGACATCCCGTTTAATACCGGATTGATGCGCCCCTTGAAGATTCATGCTCCGGAAGGGTCTGTGGTCAATGCCTCTTTTCCGGCAGCCACGGCAGGAGGAAATGTAGAAACGTCACAAAGGCTGGTGGATGTTTTATTGGGCGCCCTGGCCGGCGCGATTCCGGAAAGAATTCCAGCCGCCAGCTCCGGTACTATGAATAATGTGACTTTCGGCGGCAAAGATCCCCGAACCGGAAAAGCTTTTGCCTATTACGAGACTATCGGGGGCGGCATGGGCGCCAGTTCTGAAAGAGACGGACTCAGCGGGGTTCATACCCATATGACTAATTCATTGAACACGCCATTGGAAGCCATGGAAATCTACCTTCCCCTTCGAATCAACCAATACCGGCTGCGAAAAAATTCCGGCGGGACGGGACGGTACCGTGGCGGAGAAGGCATAATCCGGGAATATCAGTTTTTAACCCCCACCCAGATATCCATCATTTCCGAAAGACGGTCTTACGCACCTTACGGTGCTGCCGGAGGAGAAAACGGACAAAGCGGACGCAATCATTTAATTTGCAAAGGAGAAAAAAGAATGCTGCGCTCAAAGGTGAATATTCATGCCGAAACCGGAGATATTCTGCGGATCGAAACTCCCGGGGGCGGAGGATATGGTGAAAAAAAATAGGCAGTCCTCTTTCGGTCCCGGATTTTTAGTCACGGCCGCATTTATCGGGCCCGGAACGGTTACGACCTGTTCCCTGGCCGGAGCGGACTTCGGCTATGCTTTATTGTACGCTCT
>CAYRTV010000237.1:0-4993 GCA_964427225.1 uncultured Eubacteriales bacterium | reverse complement strand
CCGTTATGTTTGTTTATGGCTGAGGAAGAGCACCACACCGGCGGCTCTTCTCAATTATTGGGTAAGGCGGTGAATTTTCTGGTCTTGTTCGGCGGGCTTGGTTTTTTGCTATACAAACCGGTGAAAAAATATTTTGAAGACCGGGGGGAAAATGTGGTTTCCTTCATGAAAGAAGCCGAAGACCTGCGCCGGGAATCACAGGCTCAGCTTGAAGATGCTCAGAGCCGCCTGGAAAGCATGGCTGAAGAAGTAAAAAGAATCAGCAGGGATGCGGACGAAGAAGGCAGAAAGATTAAGGAAGCTATTCTTGCCGATGCGAAACAGGAAACAGCCAAACTCAAACAATATACGCGCAATGAAATTGAAATGCTTTCGCAAACCGGAATTGGAGAAATACGGACCTATATAGCGGATTTAGCAGTCCGGAAGGCAGAGGAAAGACTGATACAAAAAATCGAAGCCCAAGAACACCGCAGGCTTATCGATGAATCTATTGAAAGGTTAAATCAAATCTATGAGAAGCCGAGTTCTCATTAACCGCTATGCGCAGGGATTCCTGCGTTCAGTATCCAGCGAGAAGGAATTCTCACAGCTGCATAAGGAGCTGGGGGAGTTTGATACATTTATTTCCAGCCACAAGAAGTACCGGCATATTTTCCTGCGCCCTTTCATTTCCACATCCCAAAAAGTTAAAATGATAAAGGAAATCGTGAAAACATCCGGTTTTGCCCCCAAAACGGCAAGATTTTTGACGTTATTGGTGGAAAATAAACGGATGAATATTCTATCGGATCTGGTGGAAGCTCTGCCGAAATTATGGAATGAGAGCCGGGGCATAGTATCATTTGAAGTGGAGTCAGTCATTGCTCTTACGGAGAAACAGAAAAGTGAGCTTAAGAATAAACTGGAAGCGATGGAAGCCGCTCCGGTCTTTTTAAACTTCAAGATTAATCCGGAATTGATCGGCGGAATTTCCCTCAGTAAAGAAAATATTATTTATGATTTATCAATTCGAGGCAGCTTAATCCGGATGAAAGAGAAAATCAGTGAAGGGTAAAGAATATGGATATTAAAGCAGATGAAATAAGCAAGATTATCCAGCGCCAGATTGAAGGATACGAAACTGAAATCGATGTCAAGGAAGTGGGTACGGTGACGTCGGTCGGTGATGATATCGCGCGGGTTTACGGTTTGGAACATGTAATGGCAAATGAATTACTGGAATTTCCCCATGATCTTTACGGGTTGGCCATGAATCTGGAAGAAGACAGCGTCGGTGTCGTTCTGCTGGGAGAAAGCCATCTCATAAAAGAAGGAGATATCGTCAAAAGAACTCACCGTATCATGCAGGTACCTTCGGGAGAAGCTATGATCGGGCGGGTTGTGAATCCGTTGGGGGAGCACCTGGATGACAAAGGCCCGATCAAGACCGAGGATTACATGGTCGTTGAACGGCTGGCCCCCGGAGTCGTAGACCGCATGCCGGTTAAGGAACCTCTGCAGACAGGATTAAAAGCAATTGACAGCATGATCCCAATCGGAAGAGGGCAGCGGGAACTGATCATTGGTGACCGTCAAACCGGGAAAACCGCGATTGCTGTCGATACGATTATTAATCAGAAGAATAAAGATGTGATCTGCATTTATGTGGCCATCGGCCAGAAAAACTCGACTGTGGCCCAAATAGTTAAGGTGTTAAATGAACACGGAGCTATGGATTATTCCATAGTCGTCGCCTCTTCCGCCAGCGACCCTTCGCCGCTGCAGTACCTGGCGCCCTACAGCGGCTGTGCCATCGGTGAATACTTCATGGATAAAGGCAAGCATGCTCTGGTCGTCTTTGATGACTTATCCAAGCACGCGGCCGCTTACCGGGAAATCTCTTTGCTTTTGCGCCGGCCCCCGGGAAGGGAAGCGTATCCCGGGGATGTGTTCTATCTTCATTCCCGCCTGCTGGAACGAGCGGCCAAATATTCCGAAGAAAAAGGCGGCGGTTCTTTGACCGCTTTGCCGATCATTGAAACTCAGGCGGGAGATGTTTCCGGATATATTCCCACCAATGTGATATCCATTACCGACGGCCAGATTTATTTGGAACCCGAGCTGTTTAACGCCGGAGTTCGCCCGGCCATCAATGTGGGGATTTCCGTATCCCGGGTGGGGGGGAATGCCCAAATAAAAGCGATGAAGCAAGTGGCCGGGAAGCTCCGTTTGGACCTGGCGCAATACCGGGAACTGCTGACCTTTGCTCAGTTCGGAACCGAACTGGATAAGGCCAGCCAGGCTCAATTGGACCGAGGTGAACGGTTGACTGAAATATTAAAACAGGACCAGTATTGTCCGCTTCCCGTTGAGCTTCAAATCGCAGTCATTTATGCCGGCAACCGGGGATTTTTAGACGATTTTCTCGTCGGCCGCATGGAGGAATACGAAGAAAAGCTTTATGATTATTTAAAGAAGGAACATCAAGATCTTCTGAATAAAATTGCAGAAAAAAAGGAAATCTCAGCCGACCTGGATGAGGCCATGGACGAGGCTTTGACCCGTTTCAATCAGCTCTTCCGGGAAGAGGCTGCCGAAAGCGAAGGATGAAGTTATGCCGGCATTGATTGACTTGCGGCGGCGGATCAAGAGTGTCCGCAACACTCAGCAAATCACCCGCGCCATGAAAACCGTGGCAACCGCTAAATTCAAGCAGGCACAAAGGACCGTTTTGTCCGGGCGGGCCTATTGGCATAATATTCCTGTTTTTCTGCAGGACATTGTGCAATCCGTAGACCGGAGCTGTCATCCTTTGCTGGCTAAACGCCGGGAAAAACGTTTGCTGGTTCTGGTCATGAGTTCGGATAAAGGCTTATGTGGTGCCTTCAATGCCAATCTGCTGGCGGAAGCCCGGAAGTTTTTAGAGGAAAAATCCGAACATGCGGATATCCGCTTGCTGCTGATTGGAAAGAAAGCATGTCAGTTCTTTGACCGGCTCGATTACCCGGTTATTTTCCGGATTCCGGATGACACGCATAAACTAAAAGACAGGGATTTGGATGACATCGCCGGAGATGTCGTCCGGGATTATACCCGGCAGAAGAGCGACGCCGTCTATTGTATTTATAACGAATTCAAATCCATTTTGCGCCCCCGGATTACCAAAGCCAAGATTCTTCCGGTGGAGGCGAAGGAAAAGACCATAACCAGGATCGAGCGGGATTGGATGCCGGCCCCCCGCTCTCTTTTTCATACCATGCTGCCGTTTTATATTCAGGATCAAATCAAGCATTTTTATCATGAATCCATTGCGGCTGAGCACGCATCCCGAATGATGGCCATGGACAATGCCACCAAAAACGCAAAAGATTTAATCAAGGATTTGACGTTGGTGATGAACAAGATCCGGCAGGCGGATATTACCACCGAATTGCTGGAGATCATGTCGGCGGTTAACGCGCTGAAAAAAAATCCATGACTGGAGAATCAACTATGGCAAAAGCAGACAAGAAAAAAGTCAAACATAACAATAAAACGAAAGAGAAAAAAGTGAAAAGCCCGGCAAAAGAAAAAAACAAGAAAAAGGCCGGCCGGGTCGTCCAAGTTCTCGGCCCGGTGGTTGAGGTTGAATTTGCAGAAGAGAACCTGCCGGAAATCTATAACGCCATCCGGATCACCAGTGAAGGATTTGACACCCCGTCTCCGGTTGATATCATTGTGGAAGCGGAACAGCATCTGGGAGAAAACCGGGTCCGCTGTGTGTCCATGCATCCGACTGAAGGGGTGGCCCGCGGAATGAAGGCGATTGACCAGGGGTCCCCGATCACCGTGCCGGTTGGAGAAGCAACGCTGGGACGGGTGATCAATGTTATTGGAGAAGCCGTTGATCATATGGGTCCCATACAATCGGATACGCAATATCCGATCCACCGTCCGGCTCCGGCTCTGGATCAGCAAAGCACGGAAATGGAAATGTTCGAAACCGGAATAAAAGTCATTGATCTGATTCAGCCCTTTTTGCGCGGCGGAAAGATCGGTTTATTCGGAGGAGCCGGTGTGGGTAAAACAGTTATCATTATGGAGCTTATCCATAATGTGGCGCAGAAACACGGCGGATATTCTGTCTTTGCAGGCATTGGGGAACGAACCCGAGAAGGCAATGATTTGTGGCTGGAAATGAAAGAATCCGGCGTTATAAAAAAAACGGCCCTGGTTTACGGACAGATGACCGAACCTCCGGGCGCCCGGCTCCGGGTCGGTTTGACCGCCTTATCGGTTGCCGAATACTTCCGGGATGAGATGAGTCAGGATATCCTGCTGTTTATTGATAACATTTTCCGTTTCGTTCAAGCCGGTTCCGAGGTGTCGGCTCTTTTAGGCCGGATGCCTTCAGCGGTCGGATATCAGCCCAACCTGGCGACCGAATTGGGGGAACTGGAAGAGCGGATCACATCCACAAAAAAAGGTTCCATTACATCGGTTCAGGCCATTTATGTGCCGGCCGATGATTTCACGGATCCAGCCCCGGCGACCACATTTTCCCATTTGGATGCCACCACCAATCTTTCCCGGGCTCTAACAGAGAAAGGCATCTATCCGGCGGTTGATCCTCTGTCTTCCTATTCCCGTATTTTAGACCCCCGTGTCATTGGAGAAGAACATTATAAGGTGGCCCGGGAAGTCAAAGAGATTCTGCAAAGATACAAAGACCTGCAGGACATCATTACCATTCTGGGAATGGAGGAACTATCTGAGGAGGATAAGCTGAGTGTCAACCGGGCCCGGAAAATTGAGCGTTTTCTGTCTCAGCCCTTCAATGTGGCTGAGGAGTTTACCGGAAGAGAGGGAAAATATGTTCCTGTCGATGACACGATTGCCGGTTTTAAGCAAATTGTGGCGGGAGAGCATGATGATAAGCCGGAACAGGCCTTTTATATGGCGGGAGGCATTGAAGATGTGATCCAGCGGGCCGAGGAGCTGAAATCAGCATGAATGATAATGTCCCCTCCAG
>CAYRTV010000236.1:0-5000 GCA_964427225.1 uncultured Eubacteriales bacterium | reverse complement strand
GTGCCGAGCATGTTTGACCCACGGACGGGGGGAGTTGCGCAGGCACCGAAAACCCGGTGTGAGGAATGGCGTTAAAAATCTGACTGAGAGCGGAGGCCGGGCCCGATGCCGCGGAGGCGGAAACGATTCATTCTGCGAAGCAGTCTAAGATCCCCACGGCCGCTGCCGCGGCCTGGGGATGACAGGTGGATGCTGCCGGCCTCAGGATGACAAGAGGGCAGGCATTGAATTACCGAGGGGGAAAGATTAAAATATCTTTTCATGCTCAAACAAATCAGGGTCAAAAAAGCGGCCCAGCATAATCTCAAACATATCGATGTGGATCTGCCCCGAAACCGCCTGATTGTTGTGACCGGCCCCAGCGGATCAGGTAAATCATCATTGGCGTTCGATACTCTTTTTGCCGAGGGCCAGCGCCGTTATATTGAATGCTTGTCCACGTATGCCCGGCAGTATATGGAGCAAATGGAAAAGCCGGAAGTGGAGTCCATTGAAGGCATTTCCCCGTCCATTTCCATCGATCAGAAAACCGTATCCACGAATCCGCGGTCTACAGTAGGCACGGTTACCGAAACCTATGACTTTTTACGTCTGCTGTTTGCGCGGGCCGGTACTCCCTATTGCCCTGAATGCGGACGTCGGATCACATCTCAATCGCGGGACCAAGTCCTTGCGACCCTGCAATCCAGGTTCAGCAGGCGCCGGATCATTGTCATGGCTCCGGCCGTTAAGGGCCGCAAGGGAGAGTACCAGAATCTGATTCGGCGCATGATCCGCAAGGGATATTTGCGAGGGCGCATCGATGGGCAAATGCGGGAACTGGAAGATAATATCCGGCTGGAACGAAATAAAGTGCATACCATGGAAATCCTGGTGGATGAATTGGACATCACAGCCGAGAATGCCGCCCGCTTGAAAGAAGCCGCAGAAACCGCGCTCGAATTAGGGGATGGAGATATTTTGATTGTGGATCAGGACGGAACGGAAACCCTTTTTTCCATGAAATGGCAGTGCTCTTATTGCGGTATCCATCTTCCGGAGCTGGAGCCGCGGGTATTTTCATTCAACAGCCCTTACGGCGCTTGTCCCGAATGCGCCGGCGTTGGGTTTCAAACCCGCCGCGGACGGAGAGGAAAACTGGAAGTCACAGAAGAGACCTGTTCCGTTTGCCGCGGCAGCCGGCTGAAAGCGGAGAGTCTGGCGGTCCGCATCGGCGGAAAAAATATTCATGAATTGTCGCTCCTGCCGGCAGACAGGCTGCAGGAGGAGCTTATATCGTTTGAATTTGATGCGGGTCAGGCGGTTATCGCCTCCCGGATAATGAAAGAAATTCTCGGCCGCTTACGGGTGGTCAGCCAATTGGGAATGTCGTACCTGCATCTCGCACGGACCACTGCCTCGCTTTCCGGAGGAGAGGCCCGGCGAATCCGGCTGGCGGCTCAGGTTGGGATCCGGCTGCGGGGAGTGTTGTATGTTTTGGATGAACCCACCATCGGCCTTCACCAGCGCGATAATTCCCGATTGATCTCGTTACTGAGGGATTTACGCGATGACGGCAACTCCATTGTTGTGGTTGAACATGATGAACAGACGATCAGAGCTGCTGACCATATTCTGGACCTGGGACCGGGTGCGGGGGAGAAAGGAGGAGACAAGGTCGCAGAAGGAGATTTGGAAGCCGTGGTTTCCTCCGCCGGCTCGTTGACATCCCAGTATTTAAGAGGGGAGAAGGCAATTCCCGTTCCGGCTTCCCGCCGTAAGCCGTCGGGATGGCTTGAAATAAAGAGGGCTTCGGAGCATAATTTGAAATCCATTAATGTGAAAATCCCCCTTTCAAATTTGACCGCGGTGACGGGGGTGTCCGGTTCGGGGAAAAGCACCTTAGTCTATGATATTCTCTATAAGCAGCTGTCCAATACATTTTATAAGGCCCGTCATGTCCCCGGCGCCCATAAGGAAATCAAGGGTATCGAAAACATCGACAAGGTTGTTTCCGTGGATCAAAAGGCGATCGGCCGCACGCCCCGATCCAATCCGGCCACTTATACTGGATTATTCACTCTGCTGCGCCAGATGTTTGCCCGCACACGGGAAGCCCGAATCCGGGGCTATTCTCCCGGAAGGTTCAGTTTTAATGTCAAAGGCGGACGGTGTGAGGAATGCCAAGGAGCGGGTTCCAAAAAGATCGAAATGCATTTTTTGCCGGATGTTTTTGTCACGTGTGACCGGTGCGGCGGGAAGCGGTACAACCGCGAGACTCTGGAAGTCCGTTATAAAGGCCGGAATATCGCTGATTATTTAGCGATGACTGTGAGCGAAGCCTTAACATACCTCCAGTCCCATCCCGGGCTGAGAGATAAATTAAGCCTCTTGGATAGAGTGGGACTCGGATATTTGAGGCTGGGACAGCCGGCCCCGACCCTTTCCGGAGGAGAAGCCCAGCGGCTGAAATTGACCCGGGAATTAAGCCGGAAAGTAACGGGCCGGACTTTATATATTCTGGATGAGCCCACTACCGGGCTCCATTTTGACGATGTTGCCAAGCTGATTCAAGTGCTTTTCGAATTGGTTGAGCTGGGAAATACGGTCATTGTGATTGAGCACCAAATGGATATGATCAAATGTGCCGACTATGTGATTGATCTGGGTCCGGAAGGAGGAGAAGAGGGAGGGATGGTGGTCACCGCCGGAACCCCGGAACACGTGGCCGGGATGGAGCAGTCCTGCACGGGAACCTATCTGCGGACTTTTTTAATAAATGAAAACGAACAAGGGTTCAAATTTAAGGAGAAATCATGACAAAAAGAATCAAGGCCGGCCATTGGGGAATGTTATGTCTGGCGGGATTGATATTTTTTCTTTCCCAAAGCGTCTTCTTAGCCGGACAGGCATTAGATGAAGATGATTTAAATCAATTTTCCTGGAGACATATAGGGCCGTTTACTTTTTCCGGCCGCATAACAGATTTTGCGGTGCCCGCCGGCCAGAACACGGTTTATTATGTGGCCACCGCTTCGGGCGGGATTTGGAAAACCGAGGACCAGGGCATTAGTTTTGAGCCGATTTTCGATGAATATGGAAATATGAGTATAGGAAATATCGAAGTGGCTCCCTCCGATCCGCATATTATCTATCTGGGGACCGGCGAACCGCTGCATGCCCGTTCCAGCGCTCACGGCAACGGGATGTGGAAATCCACCGATGCCGGTAAAACCTGGACCCACATCGGGATGGAAAACACTTATTTTATACCCAAGATTGCCATCGATTCCCGGAATCCGGATATTGTTTATGTGGCGGCAGAAGGGAAGCTGTACTCCAATGAACCGGATTGTCAGCGGGGGCTCTATAAAACGGAAGACGGGGGCGAAACCTGGCTTCAGGTGCTGGATTTGAAAGACAGGGGAGTCGGGGAATTTGTGATGGACCCTGCGAATTCCGATGTCGTGATAGCCGGCGCATATAAAACCTACCGCCGGACTTGGACATTTATCGACCGCCAGCCAGGCAATCATTTCTATAAGACAACAGACGGCGGGCAATCATGGAAAAAACTGACTAACGGCTTGCCGACGGATATAAAGACCGGATGGAACGGGATTACCATCTATCCGAAAGACCCCAATATCGTTTACATTCGGATGGATGAAGAAGTCAACCTGGGGCTGGATGACAGAAAAGGCCGTCAATTGGTCCGGGAAGGCCGTTTGTTCCGGGATGATTTTTATTTCAGTCAATTCAAGGACCAAACGATTCCGGCATCCCTGCAGAAAATGGTTGATTTCGAACCGATCCAGGCTGAGAATGAGGAAGAATTGGTGGAAAAAGTCAATGAGATTATTGAACAGGAGGATTTCTTAGAAAAAACGGGAGTTGATATTCAGTCTTTCTTAAGCCAGGTTAAGAAAGTTTACCGTGATGATGAGGACATGATGGAAAGCATCCGGGAAGTGGAAAAAGTGCTTGCCGGCGGAACCGGAAGAGAAGAGCAGACCGCTGAGGAAGGAAAAGAAGAGAAGGAAAAGGAAGATGAAGAGAGAACCCAGCTGCTCAACCGTTTTGTGCTGCAGGCTCTTTACGGAAAAGCATTTCAGCCGATGGAACCGGTCACTAAATCCGGAGTGGTCTACCGGTCTGAGGATCAGGGTGAAACTTGGACCCGGATGACGGAATATAAGATAAGCGGAGGCAGTACGGAGATCAATGCGATTGAGGCGGGATACGCGGGACGAATCGAAGTTGATCCCAACAATTCCGAAAGGCTTTACGCCGTGGAGGTCATTTCTAAAATGTCCAATGACAGCGGCAAGACTTTTAAAAATCTTCCCTGGTCCGGCTGGCATAAAACCCATGTGGATATGCGGAATATATGGATAGACCCTCTGGACTCGGATCACATTCTATCCGCTAATGACGGCGGCGCCAGCGAGACCTGGGACGGCGGGAAGCATTGGTCACAGAAAGAAACCATTTCAGCACAGCAGTTCTATGATGTCGCTGTTGATAACCAGATTCCTTATAACGTGATGGGCGGCACCCAGGACAACGGCTGCTGGCTGGGTCCCTCGCGCAACCGGAATCTTTACGGCGTTTATCCCGCTGACTGGATCTATCTTCCCTCCGGAGACGGATTTTATGTAGAACGGGATTGGTGGAATCCGGAATATATCTATTTCGAAAGCCAATTCGGATATTCCTCCCGCATGAATCTTGAAACCGGGGAACGAATCGGACTGTCTTACCGCAATACCCGGGAAGAGCGGGAAGCGGGTAAAGCCGCCCAAAGATATCAGTGGGATGCGCCTATTGTGCTGTCCCCTCATAATCCGGGCATTGTATATGTCTGTTCCCAACACGTCCACCGGTCTTTAAGCCGGGGAGAACCGGGTACCTGGGAAACAATCAGCCCTGATTTATCCAAGGCCGACCCGGAACGGATTGAGCAGTCCACATTGACCAACCTCCAGTATGCAACGATATTTACTTTTGCGGAATCCCCC
>CAYRTV010000235.1:0-5030 GCA_964427225.1 uncultured Eubacteriales bacterium | reverse complement strand
ATTGAAAGATTTGATTTCCTGTAAGGCGCTCAAATTGTGTAATTCATTTAATTGAATTCGCGCAGCTAAAAAAGAAAAAGTATTGCCGGTCAAGAGAGTTTGGGAAGCTTTAGCGACCGATTCCGCATTTTCGACCTGAAAAGAATGAGCGGCCAGAAAATCAGAAAGCCGTCTGCGGTTTTCATTGTCATGATCGATGATCAATAATTTGTGTTTATCCGGCATTCTTATTAATCTCCTTCTCTCACTTGTATACACCATTACAGGGAAATATTCAATCTCTCATCTCATCCCCTCTCTCCTCACCTATATAGGTGAGATAGGCAGGTTTAAATTACCCCCCTATTTCGTCTTGAACGGCTATTGAAATTACATATGGCGAATGCGATTATTAATACGAACATGAGATAAACATGGGTGGAGATTTTAACTTGACAGGTTGCCGGATTGAGATTAATTTATTGAGGGAACCGGGGAGTGAAAATGAGCAATCACAATGATTTTATAAAGGATTCATCGTCCATTCTTGAAGAAATAGAATTTCAACTAAATCAAGCTCTGGACAAGAGGCGCCAAGAAATTGAGGAGGAACTGGAAGAGAAAATAAGCCGGGAAAAAGAGGAGGCCCGGAAGAAAATTTCCCGGATGGAAGAAGAGTTGAGCCAGGATAAACAAACCCTTCAAGATTACCGTGTGGTTATTTCTGAATTTGATGATACTAAGAAAGAAATCAAACTGAACATACAATCCCATTTGGATACCGCCTCTCAATATCAGAAAGAAATCGAGACCTTGACCGAAAAAACATTGGATGAGCTGAGCAAGATAAGTGATCTGCATGCCAAGCTGGAAGCGGCCGGCAAGGACGCTGAGGAAAAGATCGTGAATTTAAGGAAGGATCTGCAGGAAAAATATGGCGTCACCGCCGAATTGCCGGACAGCAGCCCCGGTTTTAGCGCCGATTTCAACCTGGAAGCGGAGTTGGAGAAATTAAGAAAGATTAAAGAATTACTGGATCTTAACGGATCACAAGTTGATAAATACCAAATCAGTGAAGCCGATTTATCCGACCTGGAAAATCAAGATTACGGTGCCGGGGAAGCGGATGAAACAGAAAAGCCTCCCGAGCCGGAATCCGCTCTTGATTGGCGGTCCGGCTTAGAAGATGAATCGGAAGCAATTTTTCCGTTCCCCGGGGAAACCGCCGCCGAAGGTGAAGAATCCCGGCCGCAGCCGGAAACGGAAACGGAAAGTGCAAATCAAGGAGAGGAGCAAAAGCAAGAAGGAATTGAAACGGAGGCCGGTCAAGCAGACGAAGAAAGAGAAGTGGCTTCCTCGGGATCATTTCTTGATAAATTAAAGCGCTTCACCTCGGGAAAAAGCGAAAATCGGGTAAGGGTTTCGGAAACTCTGGAAGAATACCGGAAAACCGAAGGCGGCGATGATGAGGAAAAGGTTATTTATTATGAAGATCAAGGAAATGCTATTCTTGATTGGGAGCAAGTCCTGTCCGTTATAGAAAAATGCCTTGCCGAATCCGGGAAGCTGTATGATAGCCTGGTGAATACGGAATCCCCCAAAGATCAATTTTTTATTAAACAAAAAATCATAAAGCAGCAGGAATCAGTGCGAAAATTCATGCTTAACTGCCTCCGTATATGCGAACAAAAAAACTGTATCTTTCCTGAGGAAAGCCGTGCATTTTTCAACCAGGACATTATGAAGGATATCCTGGAGAGAGTCAGCATGGAAAACTGGAGCAATCAGGATGATTTCGATAGGTTTTCCCTTTATATTAATGATTTAGCCAAACAGTCCCGGGACGGCATCCATTCGCCTGAAAAGTTCGCTGATACAATGATTCAGGGCCTTAGGAAAGGGACATAAAATATTTGTGCAGGGCTTTTTTGTTCTCAATCGAAACTTCAGTGAATTTTAAACCAGCATAATAAAAGGGAAAATTGTTGGTGCCTTTTTTTGCATAAACCACATCCGCTTTACATTCAAAAGCTTTATCTCCAATCAGCACAATGATATCCATGGTTTTATCGAGTTTAATTGGTTTCTGCGTGGTCACTTTAGCGCCGCCAAGGCTGATATTGACGGTTTTGGCAACTGCATGGCTGTCTTTGTTTTGCGGCGAGTTTTTGAAAATCAGAGGGAGCGAAGTATAGTATCGCTTGTATTTTCTTTTTTCGGGGCCGCTGTTTTTATGAAAAGGTTCAGCGGCTGGTATTTCTTCATATTTTGACCCGATGCTCTTATAGATGCAAATAGTATTCTTATCGGGAGCTTTGTCCTGACCGGATTCAGACCCGGCTTCCCGTTTTCCCTTGGCTTCCGACAGGGCAAAATCAGCTTCATTGATGAGTTTTTTCAAATTATCCCGGGTTATTCCGTTATAGGGCATAAACCGCTCTCTGGAAAAAAAAGATATGCCAAAACTCATGGTTAGGTTATTGCGGGGCTGATACTCTTGATTCTCGAAGTAGAATTCTTCTACGCTTTTGCGAATCCGGTCTGTGAATATAAGCGCTTCCTTCTCGTTCTTGATTCCAACCAGAAAAAACAAAAATTCTTCTCCTCCGTATCGGCAGATCAAATCTTCTTCCCGGGTGGAAGATTTCAATATATTCCCCAGGCTGTGCAGCAGCCGGTTGCCGGCTTCATGTCCGTTCCGGTCGTTATAATTTTTAAACCAGTCCACGTCGCCCATAACCATGGCGAAAGATTCCGTCTCTTTATGCCGCTTGGTCTCCACTCTCAATTTATGAATGACTTTGTCAAAAAACGGTTCCGGACGCAGAAGGCCGGTCAATGCGTCATATTGGATGAGATTTAATTTATTGATAGCGATGGCGATATGTTCGGATATTTCCCTTAAAAGCGCTTTATCCTCTTGTGTGAATCCATTTTGAAGGGATTTGTCATTTTCAATTTTATTATAGACTTCCAGCACTCCGATGGTCTGGTTTTGATGGATGATAGGCAAGGCCAGCAAGCCGAATAATTGGGATCCCAGGTCATTTTTATATCTTTTTGCCTCTGCATTGCCGAGAGATGATGTATCGATACTGATTTCTTTTTTTTCGCGTGCCGCCCGGACCACATAATCATCAGAATCGAACATCACGATATGCTTATGTTTCTCGGGCTGGGAGATATAAGAATCTTCCCAGATAAGGGGTTTAAGGTAGGCTCCGGTCATCTCATTTTTATCCATAATATACAGCGTAGTGCCATTGGCATGGACAAGATTTTTGATGCTGAGGATGCAATCCAGGAGGCTGCTTACATCATTGGCTTTATAAAGTTTTTTTAATATATTTTCGACCTGATTTTTTTCTTGTTTAAATGAGTTGAATCTCGCTTGAATCTGAATCCGTTTTTCCATTTCCCTGACAGTGGCGTTTTCCAAATATTTTTTTAAACGGTTTATTTTATGGACAGTTTCTTCCATATCGGCGTGATTCTTAGCCAGGTTGGTCCGCATCTTTTCCAGCTGGACCATCATTAGTGAATGAGACATTCCCTTTTGAATGATTCTTTTAAAATGAGAACGGTTTTTTTCCAGGCGGGAGTATGTGAAAAAATCCAAATAGCGGTTTCCGGGCCACTGCCGAATGATGTCCCTGGCTTTTTCTTCGTCGCCGCCGACAATCACAATAGAGGTCATTCCTTTAAAAATACCCTTCAGCTGATGGTAATGCCCCAGCTCCGCATCGGCTACCATGACGTTGAAATCAAGTGTTTTTAAAGTCGGAATGATTTTTTTCAAGGATGAGGAATAATGGACCTTTCCGCATTCCGAACACGCGTCACCCATAGGGAAAGCCAGATTCGGGTCCGGACTCAGGACGAGAATATTTCGGGGGAGAGGCCTTTCAGGATGAACTAAATAAGTGCTTTCTTCTTTTTTGTCGCTCAAATTGGAATCCTCAGCTTCACATCGCCGGATGGCCGACAGTCCTTTTCCATGACTCCCTATTCTTATATAATTTTTTATTCTTGGAGTCAACGATAAATGTGCAGAAATGCAAAATGAATTGGATGGCTTCACCTTTCTCTGTCAGAGTGATATCCTATGCGTATGACCCAGGAGATTCGAGTCCGGTTTGCTCCCAGCCCCACCGGGTATCTGCATATCGGCGCTGCACGCACGGCATTGTATAATTGGTTGTTTGCCCGCCATTCTGGGGGACGGTTTATTCTGCGGGTTGAAGATACGGACTTTTCCCGTTCATCCCGGGAAATGACCCGGGGAATCATTGAAGGGCTGCAGTGGCTGGGAATGGATTGGGATGAAGGACCCTATTATCAGTCACAGCGGCTGGAACTTTACCGCAAAAAAGCGGAATGGCTGATTAAGAACAACCGTGCCTATTACTGTTATTGCAGAACCGGGAACGGACAGAACCTGAAGACAGGGGCCTCCGGAAACTCTGGATGGCGCACAACGTGTCCCTGTTCGCAATTGGAATCCGCGGAAGCTGACCGGCTGAAAAAAAGCCGTACTCCCAGGGCGGTCCGGTTCCGGACCGGAACCGGGAAGCTGGCTTTTAAAGACATGATCCACGGGGCTGTCAATAAAGATCTCGACCAAATCGAAGATTTTGTACTTCTGCGCAGCGACGGCATGCCCACTTATCATCTTTCCGTGGTGGTGGATGATATTGATATGGCCGTAACCCATGTGATCAGAGGGGATGACCACATTTCCAATACACCGAAGCAAATCCTGCTTTATCAAGCGCTGAATGCGGACCTGCCGCGGTTCGCTCATCAGTCGCTTATATTGGGCCCGGATAAAAAGAAATTAAGCAAGCGGCACGGAACGGCATCCGTACTGGAATTCAGGGATCAGGGATTTTTGCCTTTGGCCGTAATTAATTTCTTAGCGCAAATGAGCTGGTCTCCGGGCAGGGAGGGCGTTTTTCCGGTTTCTGAAATCATTGAAAAATTTTATCTTGACCGCCGGACCGGCGGAAACCCTGTTTTTGACTTAAACAAACTGGAATGGCTTAACGGCC
>CAYRTV010000234.1:0-5050 GCA_964427225.1 uncultured Eubacteriales bacterium | reverse complement strand
GACTGCCTTCATCAAACCCATATTGCCTTCTTGAATGAGATCTAAAAACTGCAGTCCTCGATTGCTGTATTTTTTAGCTATGGACACGACCAGACGCAAATTTGCCGCGACCAATTCTTTTTTTGCCTGGTCGCTTATCTTTTTTCCGCTGGTGATGGAACGCAAGGTTTTCCGCATCTCATTCGCATTCAGGCCTGATGTGGTCTCAATTTTTTTTATATGAAGGTCAATTTCTTTGATTTTATTGTCGATCATTTCCCGCTTCTTCTTGCTGCGAGTTTGTTTGCGGCTGACTTTGTATTCTTCCAGGCTTTCCTCTAGTTCATTAATGATTTGAAGTCTCACTCTCAGGTTGTCTATGATTTTTTCTCCGAATTTTGGGCGGATATTTAAATCTTCAATGACCCGGCTCATATCAACGATTCGTCGTGCCCGGGAAAAACGGCTGGCTTTTTTGGCTTCAAGATCATCCAGTTCATCATTCAGTTTTTGAATAGACGCTATTTTTTTCCGGATCTTCTTTTTGGTGCGCTCGAATATTTCTCCGGACATATCCTCATCCGTGAAATCAAATATTGCCTGGATGAGATCCGGATTTGTGTCAAGATGATCGTTAAGCTCAAGAATTTTATTCAGAACCAGCCGGGTACGGGATAGGGATTTAATGACAATTTTTTCACCGCGTTCGATTTGGCGGGCAATGGCTATTTCTCCCTCCCTGGTCAGCAGGGAAATATTGCCCATTTCCCGCAAATAGAGCTTGACCGGATCCGTGGTTCTTTCCAGGCCTTCGAGAGAAACGATATCGCTTTTGCGCCGTTTTGGTGATACTTTACGGCTTTTGTCTAGAATCCGGATGCCGTAATCATCCATGGAGCTGATAAACTCATCAAAATCTTCCTGACTTTCACCTTCTTCTTGAAAAGTCTTATCAATTTCCTCATACATAAGGAACCCTTGTTTCCGGCCCTTTGATATGAGTTGGCTGATTTCATCTTTGGATTCTTTGTTTTGGTTATGTTTCTCGGGATTCAATGTTCACTCCTTCGTGTTCAGTTCTTGCCCGTATTGATAGAAACGCTGGGAGAGTTGATATCGATAGCTTTGAATATCCATTATTTCCTTTAGAATTGAAGCTGTTTTCTTATCGTTTTCTTTCAGATTTTTCAGCTGTGCTTTTTTTTCGCGCAACTGCTGCTCAAGTAAAATATCCTGCATACATTCTATGCAATCTTCGGGTTCTCCCGGCACAGCGGGGTCGCAGGTTTCCATGAGAATTTCTGAGAGGGCACTAAAAACAGCCGGGTCCATTTTGGATTTTAGTTCCGGAATACTGGGTTTTTGGTTATGTTTGAAAAAATCAATAAGGGCCGCAATCACAGGTTCGCTGGCCAATCCCTGAAAATCTTCTTCCCTCATTTTTGGCAAAAGTCTGGCGGCAATAGTGCTGTCATTAAAAATAATTTGGAGCAGCCGTTTTTCTGCATTCAGGAAATGAACGCTTTTTCTAAAAACCGGCCGTTCCGTACGTCCGGAAATTGCGGCGCGGACTTGGGATTCATCTAATTCCAGGGATTCGCTGATTTTTTTTATATATTCACTGATAAGAATGGAATCGGGAATTTTTTGAATATCATTGATCAAGCGCCGGGCGATCCGGGATTTTTCTTCAGGACTGGGAGGAAATTTTCCGTTCATGTAGGTTTTTGTCAAAAATTGAAGACCGGGAACAGCCGCTTCGATCTGCTGCTGCATTTTTTCCGGTCCGAATTTCTTTAAAAAGCTGTCCGGGTCGTGATCCTTAGGCAAGGGCAATACACTGATCGCCATGCCTTGCCCAAAACAGAGCGATACAGCCCGTACGGCAGCCTTAATTCCGGCCGCATCGCCGTCGTAAGCGGTTATCATCCGCGAGCTGAAACGGTTGGCCAGCCCCACCTGTCCGGGTGTAAGGCTGGTTCCCAACGAAGCGGCGGTGTGGGTCAGCCCTGCTTGGTAAAGAGAAAGGAAATCGGTGTATCCTTCCACCAGGATGATTTCTCCCCTGGATTTAACGGCGTCTTTGCTGAAATTCAATCCATACAGCACATTACCTTTGGTATAAATAGGAGTCTCTGGAGAATTTAAATATTTAATGTCATCATCCACGACGGTTCTGCCTCCAAAGGCGATGACTCGTCCGGTCAAATCAAAGATAGGGAAAATGATGCGGCCGCGAAAACGGTCATAAAAGCCGTCTCCTTTTTTCCGCCGGATTGCCAGCCCGGCTTTTTCTAAATCTTCGGCCTTGATTTTTTTTCTCTGGAAAAAGTCAAGCAGGGATTGCCACGAATTCATGGCGTACCCTAGTTTGAGTTTTTGAATGGTCTTTTCGTGAATTCCCCTCTTTTTCATATATTCAAGGGCTTTACGTCCCTCTTGAGTGTTATAAAGATTTTTCTTAAAGTGAAGCAGCGCATCCGATGTGAGTCGGAGAAGTTTATCTTTAAGATTGTAGTATTGACTTGAGTATTGTTTCTTTTTGGGAATAGGAATATGATATTTTTCAGCTAAATAGCGGACCGATTCCGGAAAACTCAAATTTTCCTTTTCCATGACTAAAGTGAATATATCTCCGCCGGCGCCGCACCCAAAACAGTGATACAGCTGCCGGTCTTCATCCACAGAAAAAGAAGGTGTCTTTTCCGTATGAAAAGGACATAGTCCTATCAGCCGGTTTCCGCGCCGCTGAAGCTGGGTATACTGCGATGCGATGTCAACAATTTGGGCTGTCTGTCTGATCGTTTCTACAAGTTCCATGATTTAAAATTAGGTTTTATGATAGCTGAATTAACTTTTAAAATATAGGTTTGCATCCCTTGAATGTCAAGGGTATTTCCCCTTATCTCCCTGAAAAAAATGAAATTTTACTGAACACCCCTTATATCTGATATATCAATTTTAATCATATAGTCAGTCCAAGTGATTGATTAAGTTTGCCATATAGGCAGAACCAAAACCGTTGTCAATATTCACCACTGCGACCCCGCCCGGACAGGAATTCAACATAGCAAGTAAAGCAGCCATCCCATTGAGATTGGCCCCGTAACCAATGCTGGTTGGAACCGCGATGATGGGAAGATGGGTGATGCCGGCAATCACACTGGGTAAAGCCCCTTCCATGCCGGCGACAGTTATAATAACCCGGCATTTCCTGATTTTTTCATACTCCCCAAACAAACGGTGCAAACCGGCCACCCCGATGTCATAAATCCGCAGTATGTCATTGCCCAGCACTTCTCCGGTGATTGCTGCTTCTTCAGCTACCGGAACATCGGAGGTTCCGGCTGTGATCACCGCAATCTTGCCTTTTCCCGGTTTAGGGGTCGTTTGTTTGTAATACATGACTTGGGCCTCCCGGTTGTACTCAGCTTCCGGGATGTCTTTTCTAATTTGATCGTAGGTGAGGGGGGGGATTTTGGTAACCAGAAGGTTGCTGCCGTTTTGGATGATAGCTCTTGATATGGAACGGATTTGATCCGCGGATTTTCCCAAACCGAAAACAACTTCGGGTGCGCCTTTCCTCAATTCCCGGTGGTGGTCGATTTTAGCGAACTGCAGATCCTGGTAAGGATAATCGCGGATTTTTTCCAATGCCTGCTTGATCTCGATTTCCCCCTTTTTAACTTGCTGAAGAACTTCTTCCAGTCTGTTTTTCATGGCAAAATTTTAGCATAACCTGTCCGGGAAGTCCAAGGCGGCCATTATGACCGTCTCTTCATGATTTCCGGATGAGACAACAGGTAGCGGACAGCCTTCAGATGCAGAGTATGCCCGGCCTTTATTGCTTGAATATGACCATTCAGAGTTCCATTAAGCAGGTGAAAATCTCCGGCAAGATCCAGTAATTTATGACGCACAAATTCATCCTCAAACCGAAGGTTTCCGCTTACAATTCTTTTATCATTCAGGACGATTGTGTTTTCCATTGATGCACCGCAGGCAAGATTCCGTTTACGCAGAGTTTCCACATCCTTCAAAAACCCGAAGGTTCTGGCGGGGGCAATTTCCTTTATCCAATTCCGAATGTCACCCCGAAGGGAGTACTGCTGACGGCCTATCATTGGATGGTCATACGCGATTTCATATGACAGCTGGGTCCGGGTACCCGGAAAAACGGAAATGGTGCCCGTTTTATTTTGAATGGAAAAGGGCCTGATAATATCATAAATGGTTTTTGATTGCTCGAGCTTGCAGAAACCGGAGTCTTCAAGCAGCTGAATAAATGGAGCGGCGCTCCCATCCCCAGCTGGAATTTCCGGACCATCCACAATCACCTCAACACTATCTATGCCCAGCAGAAAGAATGACGCCATCAAGTGCTCAATGGTTTGAATGGAATGATCTTTCCAAATCAAAGCAGTGCAGTTGCGGGTTTTGGTGAGCTCGATATTCGCCTCTACTGAAAACCCGGGTACATCACTTCGAATAAACCTGATTTTTCCTTCAGAAGAAGGTTCAAGGCGAAGACGAATGCATTGGCCGGAATGAATTCCGGCACCGATCATCCATGCTGTTTGTTTTATTGTTTGTTTCTTGAGCATTGGCCTGACCCGGGAAGATGAGTTCAACTGCAAATATTATTAATTCATAGCATAACACAATCCTTTCACGGAAAATACTGTTCAAAAAAAACATTAAGTTCGGGAGGCTTGTAAAACCGGCCTGCATAATATAAAATGTGTAAAATCTACAAGTTTGATTCGGAGAATACAAAATTGCCTGTAAAAAATCAGAAGAAAACAAAAACAGCCAAAGATGATTATCAAAAAGCCTTAGATGCATACGGCCAAGCAATTAAATCATTCCAAAAGCGGGAATTCAAGAAAGCTGTTTCCTCTTTGGAAGCATTTATAGAAAAATTTCAAGATGAACGAGAGCTCATTGACAGAGCGAAAATTTATTTATCTCTCAGCCGCAACAGAATCGAGGAAGAATCTGTACCCTTGAAATCAGCTGAGGATTATAATCAAAATGGTACATTTAAATTAAATCAGGGAAAAATTGAAGA
>CAYRTV010000233.1:0-5060 GCA_964427225.1 uncultured Eubacteriales bacterium | reverse complement strand
TCTTTTCTCAGAGAATCCATGTCCCGGGTCAGCTGGGAAAGAGACTGTTCTTTCTCTTGAATTCGGGCCTCCAAGTCCTGCTTCATCGTTTCAGCTTCCTCTTTGCGCTTCTGCAGGGGAGTGATCTGATTATCGATTTTGTGTATGGTTTCCTGGAGAGATTTGATGTCCTGAGTTAAAGCGAACAATCCTTCTTTTTTATCTCCGGATACCAGCAATCCGGTTGCAAGCAGATAATCACCGGTCAGGGTCTGGTAATTAAATTCCGGGTTCTGCAGCCATAGCTGGACCGCTTCCTTTATGCCGGAAACGATGACCGCATCAGGAAGCTGAGGGAAGGTCTCTTTAAGATGCGGGCCCGGACTAATGTGCGCTTTAAGAAATCCGATGACTTGTTCATCCTTTAATGCCGGATTGGACTGGAATTTCCGGTCGTCCGGGTGCCGCAGAAAAAAACGGCCTTTAAGTTTTTTTTCCGTCAGAATCTTCAGAATTGCTTCCGGGGAAACCAGCCGAGCGCGAGTTTCCTCGTTTAAAAATATATCCACCAGCCGGGCATGTTCCCGGTCGGAATCCATTAATTCAGCCAGCAGCCCGGGTGAATCAGCCAGTTCAGTGTCCTGCTGCTGTTTTTCTTTTTGCACCAGCTTTTCTAAGGTATGCAAATGATGGGAATGCCCGTCGCGGGTTTTTTGCAGTTTGGAAAGCCGGAGCTCTAAATCATCCAGCCGGCAAGCGGTTTCGTTTTGCTTTGTTTGAAAATCATTCAGCTCTTTATACTGTGAATCCTGGGTTTCCTGTTTTTCCTTAAGCTGTTCCCGCAATTTTTCGAGTTCATTTTCATTGTCCTTCAGCCTGATTTTTTCAGTCTGAAGTTCGCGATGGGTTTTATCAACCTGTTTTCGGTTGAGTTCCAATTCTTTTTCCAAACGGGCTTCCTGATTTTTTATTTCCGTTTGGGATGAAACTTTCCGGTAGTATTCATCCCTTAGATGTTCGATAGCCCTTTGATTCCGGTTGAGCTCTTCCCGGGCCTGGCGGTGAGACTGGTCAACTTGCTGCAATTGATCCTGCTTGCGCTCTTCGTCCTTCTGCAGAGTTTTAATCTGGATACTATTTTCTTGTCTGGTTTTTTTCAGGTCATCCAGTTCATGTCCAAGACTCACGCGGTTTTGAATGGATTTGCGGCGGTTCTCTTCAAAAAATTCAATACGGCGTTCTTCCCGTTCTTTTTCGGATTCAAGCCTGGAATAGCGGGATTTTAAGTTATATAGTTTTTCCTGCTCCTGCTTGAGATTTTTTTCAAAAGTCCAAACCTGCTTGCGTTTTTCCGCCAGCACCTGGTCTTCCGCCTTTATGCGGCTGAGTTATTCGCTTTCAATATCCCGGCTTTTCTGATAATGCCGGGTGATGTCCCGCAGACCGCTTTCCAGATTAGAGATTTTACGGCGATATAAAGCCAGATTTAATTCCCGTATTTGCCCCCTCAGTTTCCGGTAGCGGTTGGCGGCTTGCGCTTGACGCTGCAGGGAATTTTTGCTCTTGGTGACTTCGCTGATGATGTCTTCGAGCCGGGTCAAGTTCTGCTCGCTTGTGTTCAGTTTGTTTTCCGCCTGGCGGCGCTTGTCTTTATAAAAAGCAGTCCCGGCCGCTTCCTCCAGCAAGGTTCGCTTTTCCAGCGGTTTGGAAGACAGGAAATCTCCAATGCTTCCTTGTTCCACCACAAAGTATTCCGTTTCACCGATGGCGTTTTTCCAAAGGGCATCCTGGATATCCATCAGCCGCACGGCCTTCCCATCCATCCTGTATTCATTTTCTCCGGACCGGAACACCCGGTGGCTGATACTTAATTCCTCTTCGCCGTTGCTTAATACCAGGTTTACATCGGCCATGCCCATGGGCGCTCTTTCGGAGGTGCCGTTAAAAATCACATCGCCGCTGCGGTCTCCGCGCAATGCCTTGACCCGGCGGCCCCGCAAAACCCAGAGCAGCGCATCCACAATATTGCTCTTTCCGGTGCCGTTGGGTCCGATAACAGCGGTTATGCCCGGATGAAAAGCCAGTTTTATCCGTTCGGCGAATGACTTAAAGCCGTGGAGTTCCAATCGCTTGATGATCATATCTTGACTATTTCACCCTTTTCTATTACTCTGAATTGTTCTTAAATGAAAGCATAAACGTCGATTTTATGTGCGAACTGTAAAGGGACATTTTATAGATATTTTGTCTCTTGTCAATCACTGGGCCAGCGTAGCTCAGTCGGCAGAGCAACTGATTCGTAATCAGTAGGTCGGAGGTTCGACTCCTCTCGCTGGCTTTCTTTCCCATTTGATATACCCAAACGATCGCAGCTCTTGGAGGAGACAAAAGTGACAGCTTCGGATATCAAAAAATTGATGGACCAGTCCATGCTGGCAGACAGAAACTGGGCTCTGCAGCGGCTTCAAGCCTTAAATCAATCCGGTTCCCGCAGGAAGAAACCATCGTACGGCCGTCAGATCAAGCAAATCATGACCAGGCTGGAAAAATCATCTGCAATCAGGCGGCAGCGGAGGAGGCAAAAACCAAAAGCCTCTTATCCGGCCAAGCTTCCTATTGCTGAAAAAGCTGAAGAGATCATCCAGGCCGTGAAAGAGCATCAGGTGGTGATCATTTCCGGTGAGACCGGATGCGGCAAATCCACCCAAATTCCTAAAATGTGTATGGAAGTCGGCAGGGGGATATCCGGAAAAATCGCCTGCACCCAGCCCCGCAGGATTGCGGCTGTAACCATTGCCCGGCGGATTGCCGAGGAATTGGGAGAATCTCTCGGTCATTCTGTCGGCTATAAGATCCGTTTCAAAGACAGAACGCCTGGAAAAGCCTATATCAAAATCATGACGGACGGGATGCTGCTGGCGGAAACTCAATCCGATCCCGGATTATACCAATATGATACTCTTATCATAGACGAGGCCCATGAACGGACAGTCAATATTGATTTCCTGCTGGGCATTTCCAAAACTTTATTAAAAAAACGGCCGGAACTAAAGCTGATTATCACTTCGGCGACTCTTGATACGGAAAAGTTTTCAAAGGCTTTTCAAAATGCGCCCGTTATTCATGTCGGTGGAAGGTTGTTTCCGGTGGATGTAGAATACAATCCGCCCAAAAACAAAAATGACGATGATTATGTGGAACATGCTGTCCGGACGGTTGAGATGATAAAAAGAACATATCCCCCTGGTGATATTCTGGTTTTCATGCCGACGGAACAGGATATCCTGGAGACCTGCAGTGCATTGGAAGGGCGCGGTTTAAGAGGAACCGCGGTGCTGCCGCTTTTTGCGCGGCTTCCGGGACGAAGCCAGCGTCGAGTCTTTAAAGTTTTCGGACAGAAGATTGTGGTAGCCACCAATGTCGCGGAAACGTCTTTGACGATTCCGGGAATACGGTATGTTGTGGATACCGGTTTGGCCCGGATCGCCCAATATCAGCCGGGAACCCGCACCAACAGCCTGCCGATACAAGCCGTATCCCAGGCATCGGCGGACCAGAGGAAGGGACGCTGCGGCCGGGTCCGGGAGGGCGTCTGTATCCGGCTTTATTCGGAAGAGGATTATAAGTCACGCGAACGGTTCACTCCTCCCGAAATTATGCGGTCCAATCTATCCGAAATAATCTTAAGGATGATCGATTTGAAGCTGGGGCATCCTTCCCGTTTTCCCTTTGTGGACCCTCCCAAAGCCAAGCTCATCAAAGACGGTTATGAGACCCTGATAGAATTGGGTGCCGTAACTCGTGAGGGCAACCGGACGGAACTGACGAACACGGGGCGTAAAATGGCGCGCATGCCCTTGGACCCCCGGATTTCACGCATATTGCTGCAGGCTCAAAAGGAGAATTGCGTTCCCGAAGCGGCCGTGATAGCGTCTGCAATGAGTATTCGCGACCCTCGGGAACGTCCCCCGGATAAGCAAGCCCAGGCTGACCAAATGCATGCGCCTTTTAAGCACCCGGATTCTGATTTTCTGACTTTATTCAACATATGGGACCGTTATAACAGTGATTGGGAAAAACTGGATTCACAGAGAAAGAAGAGGCGTTTCTGCCGGGACCATTTCCTTTCATTTCCGCGTATGCGGGAATGGACGGATGTGCATCAGCAGGTCGGCGCCATTTTAAACGAGCTGCGCATTACTGTGGGTAACCGCTGCCGCAGCCGGCTGTCAAAAAAAAACATCGACAGTATCCACCGTTCCATCTGCAGCGGCTTTTTGTCCAGCATCGCAGTGCATAAAGAGAAACGGTTCTATCAATCCGCCCGGGGAGGGACGGCCATGCTGTTTCCGGGTTCTTCGCTCTTTGATAAAGCCCCGCCCTGGATTGTCGCCGCGGAAATGGTCCGGACCAGCCGGCTGTTTGCGCGCACGGCAGCTAAAATCAATCCGGCCTGGCTGGAAGAACTGGGAGGGGAATTATGCCGCTATACTCATTCGAATCCGCATTGGGACCGCGAGCGCGGAGAAGTCAGAGCCGATGAGAGTGTAGCTTTGTATGGCCTTGAAATCGTTTCCGGCAGAAAGGTTTCCTACGGCCGGATCAATCCGGAGGAATCCCATGACATTTTCATTATGTCAGCCCTGGTTGAGGGTGATGCGGAACAGAACCCGGATTTCCTGCGGCATAATTTATCTCTTTATAGGCGCATGGTGAAAATGGAGGATAAGCTTCGGCGCAGAGGGATTGCTGTCAGTGAAAGTGACATTTTTGATTTCTATTCCCGGCGGCTGCAGGGTATAACCAACTGGCGAAGCCTGGAAAAACGTATAAAAGATCGGGGCGGTGAAGGATTTCTGCAGATGGAAGAAAAAGATCTGATGCGCGCCTGTCCGGATTCGGATGAATTGCGGGAATTTCCGGATGCCCTCAACATCGGAGGGCGCCGTTTTCCCGCTAAATATACATTTATTCCGGGGGAAAAATCCGATGGTGTAACCCTGAAGGTCCCTTCCGACCGGCTGGGAGAAATTCCTCAGGAAAGGATCGATTGGGGCGTGTCCGGGCAGCTTCAGGAAAGA
>CAYRTV010000232.1:0-5072 GCA_964427225.1 uncultured Eubacteriales bacterium | reverse complement strand
CACGCGGGGCTCTCTTTCTTGAAGATTACACCGATTATCCCGGTTACCGCGGAGGCGGAAACGGTTCATCAGGCGAAGCAGTCTAAGATCCCCACTGATCCACATCTTGGCGCCATTGAGCCGGAAGTTTTGTCCTTCTCTGACCGCAGTGGTTTTCATGCCGCCGGGGTCTGAGCCATGATCCGGTTCGGTTAAGCCGAAGCAGCCGATCCTTTCCCCTGAAGCCAGTTTCGGGAGATATTTCTTTCGCTGTTCCTCCGTGCCGAAGGTGAAGATGGGATACATCACCAGAGAACCCTGCACCGAAGCGAAGCTTCGGATACCGCTGTCGCCGCGTTCCAGTTCCTGCATCATCAGACCGTAGGCGACATTATTGACTTCCGCACAGCCGTAGCGTTCCGGGAGATTGGCACCGAGCAGGCCCAGTTCTCCCATTTGCGGGACGAGCTGCCCGGGAAATTCTCCCTTCTGATAATGCTCGTTTATTATGGGCAAGACCGCTTCGTCCACCCATTCGTGTACGGCATCGCGGACCATTTTTTCTTCATCCTGAAGCAGATCATCCATTTGATAATAATCGGGGGAGGTATATGTTTTCATAGTAAAATCAGTGATACTGCATTTTAAGCGGGATTTCAAGCTCTGGATTTTGAAATCCATAATATGCCGGCATCATAGTCAACAGTCCAGACGAATTGGGGCGACGAACATCCTGAGATAAGAAGAGCACACAAAAAAACGCTTATCTCATAGCCCGGCCGCCGCCTATTATGCGCTGCAAAGGTGGCTGGAAAACGAGGTTGCATCATGCGTCGCTGTGAGCTGAACGGGAATCCTTCTCTTTGAAGAAAATATCCGAATCCTATAAACTGCCCTGGATTTTTTTTGTGCTGCAAGAATATGAAAGGACGGATTTGGCATGAAGACTGCATCTGTATTGATCGTAGTCACCTTGTCATTGCTTATGGTTTCATGCAGCCAGGGAAGTTCTGAGACTCAAATAAAGACGGCAGAAAAAGAGAATGATGGTTTAACAGTTGAAAAATACATCACTTAACAGACTGTCCCAAACGGGGGACAGTTGGCCCTTTGATTGGGACAAAAACCATAAATCCAATCAGTTTTTCTGGGGAGATAAAAATCGGCATGGAATTTGCATTGCATTTTTGCGGGCGGATTATCTGGAAAGGAGCGAGGTGAAGAATGAAAAGAAAAATATGCGTTGGCCTGGTCTTGGTTTTTCTGACAGTTGTCTTTGCTGCGGCTGCTGACAAACCGGGAGGATTTCAGTTCGGATTCTCCTTTGAACCTTTCTTTCCCCAGGGTGAATTCCATGACATCATTGAAAGCATTGGATGGGGCGGAAGCCTGGATGCCTTTTACCGGATCCCAAACTCCGATCTTTTGGTCGGGACTATATTGGCCTACCACGTTTATGGTGTGGATACGCGTTGGGAGCCGTTCAATGCTTATGTCCCGGATGTTTGGGTCAAAGTCAACACGGTCAATGCCGTTGCAAGCGGACACCTGGTTTTCCGACTGCAGCCAGCTATCGGGGCCGCTGAACCATATATTGAAGCTCTGGCGGGAATTCACCACTTGAGGACAGATACCCGCGTCCATAGTGATGATTATGATGATGGGTGGATTGCCAGCAGCAACCAATTAAGCTCCACGGTTTTCAGCTATGGTGCCGGCGGAGGGGTTATGTTAAGCTTGTTGCGAGTCATTTCCGAGGAGGGGAGAAGCCGCTTTGCGCTCATGCTGGATATCGGGATCCGCTACCTGAGAGGGGAATATGCGGATTATCTGACTCCGGGTGATATTGAAATTCACGGAGATACGGTTTACCGCTATGTCAACAGTTCCCGTACGGATATTCTTGTACCTAGGATCGGGATTACTTTCGCGTTTTAATCGATATAAAAGAGCGCACCAACCGGTTAGGCATATTTACCCCTGTCCGAATACTCGTTTGAGCAGTTCAGTTACCCGGGCGGCCGGGTTTGTTCTAATCTTCTCTTCCTCCTGAGCCAGTTTATGGAACAGTCCAGCCAGAGCCTTTTCTGTAAGGTAGCGTGCCAGCTCAATATCCACTGTTTCCAGGTTAGAAGCCCGGCCTATTGGAGAGGCGGCGATTTTATTCCAATGACCGGTGAGAGTATCCCAGGAATCGCGGGTGGAGATATCCCCAACGATGGGTTTGTCAATAGAACTTTCGATTTTCGGCTTGTATAGGTTAAAAAGATCGGTATGCGTCTTTGATTTCAGATATTGGGTGGCGGCGTCTTTATCCCCCCGGAGTATGGCGAAACCATCCTGGATGCTCATTTCTCTAACGGCCCGGCCGAATATGGGAGCTGCCTCTCTGGCTGCATTTTCCGCGGCTCTATTGATGCGCAGGACCACTTCCTCGATCAGCTTGTCACCACCGGGGATAAGTGAGAGGTTTTCCGTTATGGTCCGGGCTTCGGGCGGAAGTGTTATTTTAACCGCATTATCGAGATAATATCCATCAACGTCTGAGAGGCGGTCAGCCGCCTTTTCAGCGCCAATGATCAGGGCTTCTTTTAATCCGTTAATCACTTCACGGTTTGTCAGCGGGCGGGATTGGTCATATTGTTCTGCCAGCTGCGTCAGTTCAGCGCATCCGGTAACCAAAATAAACACAACGGGCAGAATAAGTTTTTTTGTCATTTTTTCTCTCTTTTTCTTTTTATTATACATCAGGTGCCGCAATATTTTTACTTGATAAATCAAAACCAAAGTGATAACTAACAATCGATTACTGATTTTGGATGAAAGGAGGTATCGATTGAAATTGAAACCAGTCAGCATATTGCTATTCATTGTATTGATGGCGGCTTGTCAAAGCCGGCCGGAAAGGGAAGATCTGATGACATTTAATGACGATTTGGAATTTTTAAAACAATATGCCGATACTGTTCTTTTGTCGGACAGCTCGGGCCGGGCACAGGTCGTCGTCTCCGCCGGCATGCAGGGACGGGTCCTGACAAGTACGGCTTCCGGCGGTGAAGGCATAAGCTTCGGCTGGATCAATTATGAGGATATCTCTTCAGGTGTGCGAGATCCGCATTTTAATCCCTTTGGCGGTGAAGACCGGTTCTGGCTGGGGCCCGAGGGCGGACAGTATGCCCTTTATTTTGCGAAAGACCAACCCTTTGATTTAGAAAACTGGTATGTCCCCGCTGAGTTCGATTGGGACCGCTGGGAAGTCGTTGATCAAACCGGCGAAGCCGTCACTTTTGAAAAAGAGATGACTCTCACCAATTATTCCGGTTTCACATTTGATATGAAAGTTATCCGTGTCGTCCAGCTTTTGGACGAAGAGGCGACGGCGCAAGAATTGAATTTAGATGGGGACATAGATGTTCAATCGGTTGCTTTTGAGTCCATTAATTCCGTCAACAATACCGGAGATAAAGCTTGGAAGAAGGAAACCGGATTGGTTTCGATTTGGATTCTCGGAATGTACCCGCCTTCCCCGCAGAAGACTATTGTCATTCCATTCAAAACAGGGCCGGAAAAAGTACTCGGCCCGGTTGTCAATGATGAGTATTTCGGGAAAGTTTCTGCAGACCGCCTGGTCATCAAAGACGGCAATATCTATTTTAAAAGCGATGGGGAAAAGAGGAGCAAAATCGGAGTGCCCCCGGAGAGATGCCTGTTTATCGCCGGGAGCTATGACGCTGTTAACCAAGTGCTGACGGTGGTGAAAACAAGCCCGCCGGCCGGGTCCGGTGGTCACCCGTATGTCAATTCTTTATGGGAGCTTCAGGAAAATCCATACGGGGGAGATGTCATAAATGCCTATAACGACGGCCCGCCCGCACCCGGTGTGGAACCGCTGGGCCCATTTTATGAGTTGGAGACCAGTTCTCCCGGAGCGCAGCTCAATCCTGGTGAATCTCTCAAGCATAGGCATATGACTTTTCATTTTCAAGGCGATCAAGCGGAGCTGGATAAAATTTCCAGAAAACTATTCAGTGTCAGCCTGCAGGAAATCAAATCAATCTTTAATTAGCCCATAAAAAGGTATGTGAATATGGAAAAGGACCGCATCGTTCCCAAAGGAATTATATGGCCGTTTATCTTGTTGTCGTCTCTGTTTTTCGCTTGGGCAATTCCCAATAATCTGACCGATACTATGCTGGCGGCCTTCAAGCGGATCATGAGCCTGTCTGATACCAAAACGGCATGGATTCAAGTGGCCTGCTATTTTTTCGGATACGGCTGCTTCGCCATACCCGGTGCTCTCTTTATCAAACGCTATACCTACAAAGCGGGAGTGATGCTGGGGCTGGGCATGTATTCCGCCGGGACGTTCATGTTTTATCCGGCCATGCTGGTATCGAGGGGGAATCCGGATATAGGCTTTCTCACTTATCTTTTCGCGATTCTGATTCTGTTTGCCGGCTTATCCGTGCTGGAAACCTCCGCCAATTCTTATGTATACGCCATCGGCCCGGAATCCACCGGGACGCAGCGCTTGAATTTCGCGCAATCCTTTAATCCTTTTGGTGCGATTGCGGGGGTCGTAATCAGCCAGGTCTTTATCCTATCCAAACTCAGCACCATGACCGCAGTCCAGCGTTCCGCTCTGCCGCATGAGGAACTGGTGCGGATACAGGGTATGGAGCTGAAAACACTTTCGCTGACTTATGTCATTATCGGTCTGGTTATGGTGGGCATTCTGCTGTCTATATTATTTACCCGTATGCCTAAAGCGAGAGAAGATAATAAGAAACTTGATTTCTTCAACACGTTCCGCAGGTTGAGAAAAAACAGCAATTACGTGTGGGGCGTGGTCGCGCAATTCTTTTATGTCGGGGCTCAAATTGCGGTTTGGTCGTTTATTATCCGGTATGTGATGCAGCAGCTCCAGCTTAATTCGGTGATAGCTTCAATTGGATCCAATCCCACTCCAGCTCAGATCATAGAGAGGCTCCGCGGCTTGGAGCCAGTGGCGGCAGGTTTTTACAATTTTCTGGAGTGGATCGGTTTGACTGCCCTGCTGCCGAGGACGGCGGAGCAGGCCGGAGCGACTTATT
>CAYRTV010000231.1:0-5074 GCA_964427225.1 uncultured Eubacteriales bacterium | reverse complement strand
CTGGATGTCTGTTTGTACATTATGAAAGTGCTTTATGAGGGATTCAATGACCCGAAATACCGCCCTTGCCCTTTGCTGCAGCGAATGGTTGATGCCGGATTTTTGGGGCGGAAATCTGGAAAAGGTTTTTATGATTACAAGTAAAAAAGGATACAAACCGCGGGATGACTCGGGACGGCCGGCGGCTGCGGAAATATTGGTTCCGAATCATCGGATTTTGCTATAATATTTGGAAAAGGAATAGGCGCTATCATTTCGCCGGGTCAGGATGGCCGCAGAATCGGAAATGAATAGGCAATACAAAGTTTAGGAGATAAAATGAATCAAAACGCAAAAAAAGATGAAGCCCGCAATAAAGCCATAGATGCCGCTGTATCCCAAATTGAAAAACAGTTCGGAAAAGGCGCAGTCATGAAAATGGGCCAGCAGGATGCCGCAGTCAAAGTTCCGGCGATTCCTACCGGGTCGATCGCCTTTGATTTGGCGTTGGGTATCGGAGGATTTCCCCGCGGACGGGTGGTGGAGGTGTTTGGGCCGGAAGCTACCGGTAAAACAACTCTGGGCATACATGTTATAGCTGAAGCTCAAAAGCAAGGCGGTCAAGCCGCTTTTATCGATGCCGAACATGCCATGGACCCCAATTATGCCGCCAGTATAGGAGTGGATGTGGATAACCTGCTCATTTCCCAGCCCGATTATGGAGAGCAAGCCTTGGAAATCGCCGAGGTGCTGGTGCGGAGCGGTGCTGTGGATGTGATTGTCGTGGACTCGGTCGCAGCTCTGGTTCCCAAAGCTGAATTGGAGGGCGAGATGGGCGATGCTCATGTCGGCCTGCAGGCCCGGCTGATGTCTCAAGCGCTGCGGAAATTGACCGCCATTGTCAGCCGGTCTAAGACCTGCTTCATTTTCGTGAATCAGATCCGGGAGAAAATTGGTTTCTTCCTGGGCTCTCCTGAAACCACGACCGGAGGCCGGGCTTTGAAGTTTTATTCATCCTTGCGGGTGGATGTCCGCCGGATTTCTTCACTTAAAGATGGAGACAATGTGATTGGCAACCGGGTGAAGGTGAAAATCGTGAAAAACAAAATGGCTCCGCCCTTCGAGACCGCCCAGTTTGATATTATTTATGGAGAAGGCATCTCCCGGGAAGCGGATTTAATTGACTGCGGCCTGGATGCAGGCTTAATCGATAAAGCGGGCACCTGGTATTCCTATAACGGTGAACGGCTGGGCCAGGGAAAGGAAAACGTCAAGCGCCTGCTGAAAGAAAAGCCGGAACTGGCCGAAGAGCTGGACCGGGAAATCAGGAAAATAGTGGAACTTTCCGTTCCGGAACCAGAAGAAAAAAAAGAAGAAAAAGAAAACCGCCAAAAAAAGCAAAGCTGAAGTGGAATGATTCATCCGGACCGGATCCAGACGCTGAATGATAAACCGGTACGAAAAGAAAAAAACCGCCTGGTCTATTGGATGCAGGCTTCCCAGCGGGCGGCCTGGAATCATGCCTTGGAGCATGCTCTTGACCTTGCGAATGAGCTGCAAAAACCCTTATTTGTGTTTTTCGGATTAACACCGGATTTCCCCGAAGCCGGACGCCGCCCTTATCGGTTTATGCTGGAGGGTCTTCGCAATACAGCGGCTGACCTACAAGAGCGCGGCATCGGTTTCATGATCAAGCAGGGGGATCCGGTCAATAATTTACTGTCCGCTGCCCGGGATGCAGCCGCAGTTGTAACCGATAGGGGGTATCTGCGGATACAGAGGGGTTGGCGGCAAAAAGCGGCTCAATATCTTGATTGTCCCTTGATTCAAGTGGAATCTGACGCCGTGGTTCCCGTTGAGACGGCGTCAGCCAAAGAGGAATATTCAGCGGCCACGCTGCGGAAAAAGATTCAGCCGCACTTGAAGGCATTTTTGCAGCCCTTGTCATCACGTCATCCGGAAATAGAGACGGCCGGATGGGACCTTGGAGGTGTGGTTTTGGATAACCTGGAGAAGGTTATGAATGACTTAGGACCGGGTGGGGATGATTCGGGCAAGGTTTATTTTCACGGCGGGACGGGGGAGGCGGAAAAAAAAATGCAGAATTTTTTAAACCGCAAATTGGATCAATACCATGAAGCCAGCCGGGATCCATCCCGCGATGGCTTGTCCAATTTGAGCCCATACCTTCATTTCGGCCAGATTTCTCCGCTTTTTATCGCCTTGAAGGCGCAAAGGCATGATGGCCCCGGGAAAGATAGTTTTCTGGAAGAGCTGATTATACGGCGCGAACTCAGCCTGAATTTCGTTTTCTATAACAAAAACTATGATCAATTTCGGTGCCTGCCGGATTGGGCCCGGGCCACCCTGGATCAGCATCGCCGCGATTCACGGGATTATATATATCATTTTAAGGATTGGGAGCAGGCGGAAACCCACGATCCCTACTGGAATGCGGCTCAGCAGGAAATGCGTATTGCCGGGAAAATGCATGGATATATGCGTATGTACTGGGGGAAAAAAATTCTGGAGTGGAGCCGGACTCCGGAGGAGGCTTTCCGGACAACCCTGGCTCTCAATAACCGTTATGAGTTAGACGGGCGTGACCCGAACGGTTATGCCGGAGTGGCCTGGTGCTTTGGCAAGCATGACCGGGGCTGGCCGGAAAGGAACGTATTCGGCAAAGTCAGGTATATGAATGCCAACGGCTTAAAAAGGAAATTTGACGCTGACGCGTATGTAAAGAAAATAAAAATGCTTGATGTGGGTGCGGGGGATTAGACCGGCTTCCCAACCGCACTCATATAAACAGCGCTTTCTTCTAATCCGTCCACTCCAATAATCTCATTGACTTCGTCGTCGTATAGAGCAGCGATTTGGCAGCTTCCCAATCCAAGGGCTTGAGCGGCCAAAGCCAGGTTCTGTGCGATATGGCCGGCATCCAAGTACACGTAGCGGTAAGCTCTCTGCTGGTATTTCCACGTGGAACGGTGGAACATTCCCGTCCAAATGAAAACAGCGCCCGCTTCTCCGCACATATGCTGATCGAGGGCGGCAGCGGAAACCTTCCCGCGGAAATCACCTTGCTTCAATTGTTCCAGGGCATGCGACCGGACGGAATAATGGTAGATCCCGGATTCGAGCTCTGTAATCCGGTTGGCGGCCACATAGGTTTCGACCGGATAAAGGGCTCCTGCCGAAGGCGCCGTCCGAAGTTCAGTCCCCTGCATACGGCGGGATATACCCTGAGAAGCCCATAATATTTGAGCGAGTTGTGAGAGTGATATTGGCTCATTCCGGAAACGCCGTCGGCTTCTCCTGGTTTGAATAGTTTGCCATAATGGCGGGCCCTCTTCAGTGTTCGGAACCGGAAGCGCTGTCTTCGGCGCATCCGGATAGCTTTTGTAGCGGGAAGGTTTGCTGTCCCACCGCAGATACCCTCCTGCAGGTTTCCTCTTGTGTATTTGGTGATTTGCTGATACTGTTTACCGATATTATCCGGTTTCATGGTTTTTCTCCGATAAAAACGAAACTTGTCATGGAATACATTATACTAAGACTCCAAAGACCAAAAACAAAATGACCGCAACGGAGCCGGCCGCCAGGGCATAAGGCAATTGGGTCCGGACGTGGTCAATATGATCGGTGGCTGAGGCCATGGAGGAAATTATCGTGGTATCGGATATTGGCGAGCAATGATCACCGAATACGCCTCCGCCCAGAACGGCGGCCAGCATTAATCCCGGATGCAAACCGATAGCGGTAATCATCGGCACCGCAATGGGGACCATAATAGCAAAGGTTCCCCATGAAGTCCCGGTGGAAAAAGCGATAAAACCGGAAATCAAAAAAACCAGGGCGGGGATAACCCCCGGATACAATGCGGATTGCGCAGCCTGAGCGACAAACGGCCCGGTACCGAGGGCATCACAGGTATCACCGATAGCGAAAGCCAGAACCATTAAGCTGGCCAAAGGAACCAGGCCGCCGACCCCTTTCATGAATATATCCACTATTTCTCGGGTCCGCATGATCCCCTGAACCCGGTAGGCAATGCCTCCGGCCGTCAAGCCGGCAATGACCGCCCAGAGAACAGAAAGAGATCCGGAACCGTCCATAATACTTCCGTTTCCGGTTATCAATAACACTACCGGCATCGTCAAGACCATCACTCCCACCGGCAGAACCATATTGAAAGCCCGGCAGGGAATACCCGGTTTTTCCGGCATGGCGATCACTTCATCGGCGACCAGTGGCTCGGCGCCGTCGCGTAAAGTTTTTCCTTCCTCCAGCACCCGCCTTTCCGCAGCACGCATAGGCCCGATGTCTTTTCCTGTCAGCACAACCCCCAGGACAAGAAAGAGGGCAAGAAAGGCGTAAAAATTAAATGGGATGGAAGAGACGAAGACCTGGACCGGATCAGGGATTCCCTGGGCAGCCAGCAGTCCCAAAACAAACGCACCCCAGGCATTTAAAGGGATGATGATGCATTTGGGGGCTGAAGTGGAGTCGAGAATATAACTCAATTTTTCCCGTGAAATTTTTAGTTTATCAAAGATTGGACGGGATACTGCGCCTGAAACCAGAATACAAATGCTGGATTCAATGAAGATGATCAGGCCTAAAAACCAGGCTAATAATCCTGCCTGACGCCGGCCGTTCACAATACCCCGGCCGACAACCCAGTTAACGAAGCCCTTCATGCCGCCGGAATATTGGGTGAAGGTGATGATGGCTCCGATCATAGCGCTGAACAGAATGACCCGGGTATTATCCGCACTCTGAAAAACCGCGATCAAGATATCCACCGATTTAACCAATCCCGCCAGAGGATTCCAGCCGTTTAGGATGGTCCATCCCAGCCAAATGCCCAGCGTCAGTGAAATATAGACCTGCTTGGTTTTTATAGCCAGAAAAATGGCCAATAAAGGTGGGAGTATGGAAAGCCAGCCGTATGTATCCATTGCATGTCCGGAATTTCAAAAAAGTAGCATGTATTTATACCGGTGTCAAACAGACTGTTGAATATATTCTTTTATTTTATCCGGGGATGGATGATAATGAAAAAAGAGTGAAGAGTAAGAGCAAAGAAAAA
>CAYRTV010000230.1:0-5097 GCA_964427225.1 uncultured Eubacteriales bacterium | reverse complement strand
CGGATTAGCCTTGGGGATGCTGTTTACCCGTGCCTTGGGAGAGCGGAGCGGCATAAACCGGACCGGATTCTTTGTTTTTCCCATGGATGAAGCCATGGCCCTGGCCGCCGTGGATTTGGGAGGCCGGCCTTACCTTCAGTACGATATAACTTTCAACCGGCGGTTTTGCGGAGACTTTGATACCGATGTCCTTCCGGATTTTTTGCAGGCTCTGGCGGATCGCAGCCGGGCGAATGTGGTGGTGCGGGTTCCTTGCGGGCGCAGTGACCATCATAAGCTGGAAGCGGCATTTAAGGCCCTGGGGAAAGCAATGCGGCAAGCTTGTTCTCTGGACAAGCGGGATATAGAAGACATCCCCAGTGCAAAAGGAGTGATTGATTATGATTGGCCTGATTGATTATGGAGCGGGTAATTTAAAATCGGTCATCAAGGCCTTGCATTATCTAGGAGAAAAGGCGGCGGTTATTCGCAGTCCCGAAGATGTAAGCGGTATTGATAAATTGATTCTCCCGGGAGTGGGCGCTTTCGGACCGGCTATGCAGCATATCAAAAACGGCGGCTGGCTGGTTCCGGTTAAAGACTGGATTGAACAGGAGCGGCCTTTCTTGGGGATATGTCTGGGAATGCAGCTGCTGTATGACGGCAGCGAAGAATCTCCCGGAACAAAAGGATTATCCCTTTTTTCCGGGGAATGCCGAAAAATTAAAGCAGCCAAAGTGGTCCAAATCGGCTGGAATAATTTAACGCGGCGGCGGGAAAACCCATTATTCTCAGGTATAGCGGACGGAGAATACTTTTATTTTGTCCATGGATATTATCTGGAGGCCCGAAGTAAGGAAGAAATTTTGGCCACAACGGAATACGGCGTGGAATACCCGTCGGTTGTTGGGCGGGGGCATGTTTACGGTGTGCAGTTCCATCCGGAAAAAAGCGGTCCGGCGGGATTGAAGCTGCTGGATAATTGGAGGCGGTTATGTTGACGGTAAGGGTGATTCCCTGTTTGGACGTAGACGAAGGACGAGTGGTTAAGGGCATTCGGTTCCGGGACCTTCGGGATGCCGGTGATCCAGTCGAGCTGGCGGATTATTATAATCGCGCCGGAGCGGATGAAATCGTTTTTCTGGATATCGGGGCTACTCCAGCCAGCCGCAAAACCATGATTGATGTCGTGGCCCGGGTTTCCGACCGGGTTTTTGTCCCGCTGACGGTTGGAGGAGGCATAACCGGAGTTGGGGATATGCGGGCATTGCTCAATGCCGGCGCCGATAAAGTGGCGGTTTGTTCTGCGGCGCTGAAGGATCCGCAAATCCTTGCCCAAGGAGCGGATATGTTCGGATCCCAGTGTATTGTTTTATCCATTGACGCCAAAAGATACAGCGGCTCCTGGCATGCCTACAGCGGAGGCGGCCGATACGATACCGGCCGGGATGCTTTGGAATGGGCGGCAACAGGCGAATCCCTGGGGGCCGGTGAGATTCTGCTGAATTCTATGGATCAGGACGGAACCGGCGCGGGATATGATTTGGAATTGAACCGGTTGGTGTCGGAAAAGGCATCCATTCCCGTGATAGCATCCGGCGGCGCCGGAAATCCGGAACAAATCTGCGCAGCAGTGACCCGGGGAAAAGCTGATGCGGTATTACTGGCCTCCCTGCTGCATTTTCGGGAATTAACCATTGCGGAGATAAAGGAATATCTGCGCGGGAAAGGAGTACCGGTCCGATGATTATTCCATCCATAGATTTACAAGCCGGAAAAGCGGTTCAGCTCAAACAGGGAAGAGACAAGGTTCTGGAACATTCCGGCCCGGTGGCCCTGGCTGAAGAATTTTCCCGTTTCGGCGAGATTGCGGTTATCGACCTGGATGCTGCGATGGAGAAAGGCTCCAATGAGGATAACATCCGGCAGCTTTGCCGAGAGGCTGCCTGCCGTGTCGGCGGCGGCATCCGGTCGCTGGAAAAGGCCGGACGATTATTGGACATGGGGGCGGAGAAGCTGATAATAGGCACCCGGGCCTTCACGTCGGCAGGAATTGACCATGGTTTCTTAAAGCAAATGGTGCACGCCTTTGGCAGGGAACGAATTATGGCGGCCTTGGATGTAAGAAAAGGAAAGATTGTTACCCGGGGCTGGCGGAAATCCACAGGCTCGGACCCCGTGGAAGCGGCGAGGGAACTGGAGCCTTATGTATCTGAATTCTTGATGACCTGCGTAGACAGGGAGGGAATGATGCAGGGGACCGATCTGGATATGTTTGAACGGGTCAAAAAAGAAACGGACATCGAAATCACTGCAGCCGGCGGCATTCATTCTTTAGATGAAATCAGCCAAATATCCCGGAAAGGATTTAATATCCAGCTGGGAATGGCTCTTTATACAGGTGCAATTTCTCTTTCTGATGCCTTTAGTGCCGCTTTGGATTGGAAAAAAGAGTTAATACCGACCGTTACCCAGGATCCGGCCGGCCGCGTGCTGATGCTGGCTTACAGCAGCCGGGAATCCCTGCATAAGACATTTGCAACCGGATATGTCTGGTATTACTCCCGCTCCAGAAAGAAACTCTGGAAAAAAGGAGAAACCTCGGGCCATGTCCAAAAATTTATGCGGATCCGGGT
Source organism: uncultured Eubacteriales bacterium (assembly GCA_964427225.1). Taxonomy (GTDB): domain Bacteria; phylum Acidobacteriota; class Aminicenantia; order Aminicenantales; family Aminicenantaceae; genus CAYRTV01. The sequence continues at coordinate 2,482 of CAYRTV010000230.1, read as the reverse complement.
GGACTGCGACGGGGATGCACTTCTGATCACGGCGAATCAAACCGGGTCGGCTTGCCATACCGGACGGTATTCCTGTTTCAGCCCGAAGACCTTTTCCGTTCAGGATTTGACCGGCGTGATTCAAGAGCGGCTTGCCCGGCCGTCACCACAATCATATACGGCTTCATTGACAATCCCGAAGATAAAGGAAAAAATCCGCGAAGAGGCGGAAGAACTAATGGAGGCCGTCGGGAAAGAGCATCTCATTTGGGAGGCGGCTGATCTGTTTTATTTCATGAACGTATGGCTGGCCCGGCATGATATCCGTTTTGATGAAGTGATTCGGGAACTGGGACGACGGCGGATGCGAACCCGGAGGGAAAAATGAAAATTTTATCATTGGATGAGTTCGACCCGGTCATCCATTTTCCTGATGAGCAAAGTGAAAGGGAGAAGGTTGAAGGGATTATTCAGGACGTTCGAAGACATGGGGACCGGGCATTACTGGATTTAACTGAATCATTTGACGGGGTAGAGCTGGATTCCCTCAAGCTCGATCCCCGGCTGATAAAGTCGGCACCCGCCCATATCGAGGCCGGCCTGCTGGAAACAATTCAGACCGTCGCCAGCCGGATTCGTAAAATGGCTGCTTTACAGAAAAACATGTTTCAGGATCGGGAATGGGAAATAGAGCCCGGTGTTTGGGCCGGACAGACCATTATCCCGGTACAGAAAGCAGGCATTTATGTTCCGGGAGGCCGTTATCCGCTGATCTCATCCTTGCTGATGGGCTGTATTCCCGCCGCCGTAGCCGGCGTGGACGAAATTTTTGTCTGCTCACCGCCGGGTTCCGATGGTCATCTGCACCCCGCACTTTTAGCGGCTGCGGAAACCGCGGGAGTCACTCAAATATTCAAGGTAGGAGGGGCACAGGCGGTCGCAGCTCTGGCCTACGGCACCGAAAGCATTCCCGCGGTTGATATCATTGCCGGTCCCGGAAATATTTATGTCAATGCCGCCAAAAAACTGGTTTTCGGGCAGGTCGGGATTGATTTCATCGCCGGACCTACGGAAATTTTGGTGATAGCAGACGCAGATGCAGACCCGGAATGGGTGGCTGCTGATTTGATTGCTCAAGCGGAACACGATAACCGTTCCCGGGCTGTATTAATAACGGATACTCCGGAGCTGGCCGGTAAAGTCAAAAACGCTTTGCAGGCACAATTAAAAACCTTAGATACCAGATCGACCGCCGAAAAGGCGCTTCAGGAAAACGGCTGTATTCTGTTGACCGATTCCATTGAAAATGCGTTGTCTGCGGCCAATATAATGGCACCGGAACATCTTCAGTTAATAGTCAAAGAACCGGAAAAATGGGTAAAGAAACTGAGAAATTACGGAACCCTGTTTTTAGGGGCTTATGCCTGCGAAGTGCTGGGCGATTACAGCAGCGGTCTGAATCATGTTCTTCCCACCAACGGGGCGGCCCGTTACAGCGGAGGGCTCAGCGTGCGCCATTTTCTGAAAACGCAAACCGTTTTGTCCGCGGATAAAAAGGGTTTTTTGAATATCAGCGGAGAAGCACAGCGGCTGGCGGAAGCTGAGGGACTGGCAGGCCATGCTCATGCGATTGAAGTCAGAAAAAACCCTAAATCATAAAATAAAAAAACCGGGTATACAGCAATCAGCCCGGATTTATAACGTACTTATCTCAGTCCGGAATGCGTGGATGTGTTTAGCCTTGATTTGCTGAATCCGGTCGCCGCTCCGCATATGCTCCACAGACAGCGGCCGGAATGTTTTTGCCATACTATTTTCCCATCTTTGGCCCGCAGCAGTTCTGCATCCAGGCTGACATGGTTGATGTCCTTATCCACCTTGGCTTGCAGAAAATAATCCGCTCCTAAATTTGCACCGATTTTTTCTCTGCCGGAAGGCATTGGAGACCGGTTTCGAGTGGAGGCTGCCGGGATCACTCTCAGGCGGGTGGAGTTGATGAAATGATCGATAATTTCATGGGTCATGCTTTCGGAAAAATACTTTTCGGTTAGGGCAGGGTCAATATTTTCGAACGGGAATACAGCCAAAGTAGGGAATCTCTCGATCGGACTTGGACGCTGTGCGAAATAATGCAATCCGGATAAAATTAAGAAAACCAGAAAAACCGCCGGCCAGGCTATTTTTTTAAGACGGGACAACCATGTTTTTTCCTCCCCGCTGCCGCTGTTGGTTCTTAACAGCAGCAAACGGTCTATTTCCGATTTATAAGCAAAGACCTTGGAGCGGGTTGAGCTGGAATCATAGCGGTGGACCGGCAATCCCAATTTCTTTTCCCAGCGCAGGCAAGTACGCATATCCTTTTCCAGATAATCCGCAACTTCTTTCCGGGAGTTAAGGATATCAGTTTTATTCCCCATTTATCCCCTTCTTTTTCCGAATGTTACCTAACCTGAATTATTCATAAAAAAATTGCGATGTTTTTGCCATTTCTTTTTTATCAGCG
>CAYRTV010000229.1:0-5108 GCA_964427225.1 uncultured Eubacteriales bacterium | reverse complement strand
TGGTGTTCACATCCCTGCCCGCGCCTTTTCTTTTATACATGAAAGTCTCCTTCCTCGCCGCCATACTATTTACGTCCCCTTATATCTTTCTGCAGGTATGGCATTTTGTGGCGCCGGGCCTGTATAAAAAGGAACGCAAATCGGTCATTCCCTTTGTCCTTTTCTCATCCCTGTTTTTTATTTCCGGTGCTGTCTTCGCCTATTACGTCGCCTTTCCTTTCGCGTGCCGCTTTTTTTTGAGTCTTGGCGCGGATTTCGAAGCAATGATCACGGTTGACCAGTATTTCAGCCTGGCACTGCGGGTGATTTTAGGAATAGCCCTGGTATTTGAACTGCCGACCCTGGTCTTTTTCTTGTCCAGCATGGGGGTCATCACCGCCCGGTTCATGATCAAGTATTTCAAATATGCCGTGCTGATCGTCTTTATCATCGCCGCCATCATCACACCGACTCCGGATATGATCACGCAAAGCATCATCGCCGTGCCCTTGCTGGCCCTGTACGGATTCAGTATTCTGATCGCCATGCTGATGGGTAAAAAACGAGAACGCCGTTTCCGCAAACGGAAAGAGGAATTAGAAAAAGACGATGAGGATCTGGAGGGATAATTATTAAAGGCATGCGTCTTATCGGTTTAACCGGCACCAATGGATCCGGGAAAGGCGAAGCCGCCCGTTTTTTCCAGAAACACGATTATGCTTATTTTTCGCTTTCAGATGAAATCCGCAATGAACTTCAAGGGCAACGCCGGGATTTAAGCCGGAATAATTTGATCCAAACGGGCAATAAGCTGCGGGAAGCGCATGGCCCCGATGTCCTGGCCCGGCGGGTCATGGAAAAAGTCCGTTCCGACTCTGTCATCGACAGCATTCGGAATTTGCGGGAAGTCCAGTATTTCCGGCGGCATCCGGACTTCATTTTACTCGCCTTTGATGCAGACCCGGAAACCCGTTTCCATCGGGTTAAAAAAAGAGGTCGGGCCGAATCCGCTGAAAACCTGGAGCAATTCATCAGTAAGGAACAGGAAGAAATGACGGAAAAAGAAACAGGCCAGCAGTTAACGCTTTGCATCGCTGCCGCCGATCACCGCATTATTAATAACGGCAGCCTGGAAGAATTGTACCGGCGGCTGGAGACATTTTTGTGACCAAAACTCCGCAAAGAATTTCCAAGCACCGTTATTATTTAAATATCGCCCGGGAAGTGTCGCGGCGGAGCACCTGCTTCCGGCGTTCAATCGGCGCCATCATCATTCGCGATGACCAGATCATTTCCACCGGATACGCCGGTGCTCCGAGAAAAACCAAAGACAGTTTTGAGCACGGCAATTGCCTGCGTGACAAACTGGGTGTCCCGCACGGCCAGCGTTATGAGCTCTGCCGCAGCGTCCACGCGGAACAAAACGCCATCATCAACGCAGCAAGGGCGGGAGTCAGCCTATTCGGCGGTGATATGTATATTTACGGAGCCGTCTACGGAGAGGAACAACCCATCGATGCTTTTCCCTGTTTTATCTGCAAGAAAATGCTCATCAATGCCGGCCTCAGTCAGGTTATCTGTTCCGCGGCTGACGGCGGCATGAAATTATTTCAAGTCGAAGACTGGATCAGAGACTGGCAAGAACACGATATTGTCGACGACCGCCTCCAATACGGACTGCGTTCTGAAAAAAAAGACAAGTGACCAAAACCACCCCCTTCCTGGAAAGGCTCGGCATCCATCCAACCCGGGAATGCCGGGATTTCATACAAAATAAAACCCAGTTTCATCTGCATCACCTGCCGACGGAACAGCGGCACCCTTCTACTTTCAATTTAAGCGGCATCTTAGCGAAGAACACCGCAGCCGGCCTGCGCAGGCTGCTGGATGTCGACCTTGATATCGCCCGCAGTCTGGAAAAAAAATGGGCGCAGCGGCCCCATCTGCTCGAGCAGGCTGCGTATGCCGTCAAGTCAGCTCTGCTCTCCGGCCGGTTAATCTATATTTACGGCTGCGGGGCCACCGGCCGCCTGGCCAAGCAGATGGAAAGCACTTTCTGGCGGCCGTTTTGGAAAAGGCTATGGGCCGATGCGGACACACAGCGGAAAATCAGGGCCTGGCCCGGCACCCCGCCGCAAGACCGGCTGATTGGAGAAATGACCGGAGGCGACCGGGCGCTTATCAGTTCGCTGGAGGGATTTGAAGACCTGTCTCTAGTGGGCCGGCTCCAGCTGCAAAATCACGGCATCCAGCGCGGGGACGTCGTTATGTGCGTGACGGAAGGGGGAGAAACATCTTCGGTGATCGGGGCCATCACCGCCGCCCGTAAACAGTGGAAAGTCTCCGGTAAAGACGATTGGGACAATGCCCGCCGCCGCCTTTATTTTATCTATAATAATCCGGATGAGACGCTGCGCCCGCTGGAACGAAGCCGCCGGGTGCTGGATGATCCCGGCATCAGCCGCATCAATCTCACCACCGGGCCCCAGGCGTTGGCAGGGTCCACCCGGATGCAGGCCGCCACCATCGAAACCTATGTCATCGGCCACATTCTGCAGGCCGGGGCGGAGCTTGCTTTGAGGGAAATCTTATCATCGGCGGAAATGGAGAAACTTGGGTTTGCCCCAGGCATCGATATGCATGCACGACTCATCCGGTTCCGGGAACTGCTTCGGGAAATCAGGCGTGCGGTTCCGGCTTTGACGCGGCTGACTGAAAGGGAGGCCGGTGTTTACGCAGCCGGACAAAAGTCTACATATTTCGCAGAAGATGCCCTGATTACTGTTTTTATAGACAGCACCGAACGCAGCCCCACTTTCCGGCTGCTGCCGCTGGATACGGTGGACCGCGATGAGCGGCGCTGCTGGATTCAGGTTTGGACCGGAGCGGAAACCTCCGCTGAAGCCTGGTCCGGATTCCTGGGCCGTCCTTTCCGGGGCCTTAATCCGGAGTTCTACCGTGGTCCGTTTGAAACAAATATATCCGACTCCTATCTCCGGAAAGCGGCGCTGCGCAGTTTACAGCAAGCCGGAGATGACCAGCAGTATCTCTATGATTTTTCATTATCGCCGTTTAACCTGGCCAAACGTAAACCGAGACCAGGCGATTTAGGGCTGGCTGTGGCTGTGGATGGAGAACTCTCCCGGTTTAAAAAGAACGGCTCGGGATTCCGCCGGTTTTTTCAAATCCTGGATAAAAACGGAATTCCCAAAAATCTAATTGCCTCCGTTGAACATCCTCACAGCGAATGGGAAAAAGTTCTTAAGGAGATACCCGAGTGGGACAGCCGGAGGGATATCGCTGTTTTGGTTTCTTTGGAAACCGCCGGCGACCCCATGGAAATCGACCGGCATGTCGCGCTGAAAATGATTCTCAATGCCCATTCCACGGCGGTTATGGTCCACCTGGGGAGGGTTTCAGGCAACAGCATGGCCTATGTACAGCCCGCCAATTTAAAGCTTATCGGAAGAGCGGCTTATTTGATACAATCGCATGTAAATGAAATTCTGAACCATTCCGCTTTGAGCTATGCTGAGGCCGCCGCAGCTCTGTTTGAGGCCATGGAATTTTTAAAAGACAAACCAAACACAGGTGAGGCGGCGGAAGTGCCCCTGGCCGTGATCCGGGTGGCGGAATCCATCCGGCGCAGCGCGCCGGTGACGCAAGAGCAGGCATGGAAAATATATCAGCAGGAGGATTTGAGGACATATGCAAAAAATGCTTCAGCGTAAATTGATATTGATCAATATCATCATGGGATTCATCCTGACCGCTGGATTATTTTCCGCCCCCGTCCTTTTCCCGCCGCAAAATGAGATGTCCAGGGTGCGCCTGGGAAACGAGCTGTTTCTGCAGCATTATCTGGAACCGCTCAGGGATCAATCCCTAGGGCTCATCGTCAATCACACCTCCCGGCTGCCGGACGGAACCCTGCTTCCCGACGCCATGCAGGATGCCGGGTTCAAGGTCGCTGCGCTCTTCTCTCCTGAACATGGATTTTTGGGAGACCGGGAGGGCGGCCGCCGGGTGGACGACGGGCGTTACAGCGGCATCCGCATATACAGTTTATACGGCAGCCACCGCCGCCCATCCCCGGAACAGCTGAAGGGACTGGACGGCCTGGTATACGATATTCAGGACATCGGTGCCCGGTTTTATACCTATATTTCCACTTTAAAGTATATTCTGGAAGCGGCGGCGGACAATAACATTCCTGTCTATGTTCTCGACCGCCCCAATCCGTTGGGAGGAATTCAGGTGGAAGGGCCTGTGCTTCAGCCTCTTTACGAATCGTTTATCGGATCACTGCCTCTGCCCATCCGGTACGGTCTGACCTGCGGGGAACTGGCTGGAATGATGAAGGGAGAAGGCTGGGTGACTCAAGATGTTGATCTTACCATTGTCCCCTTAACCGGGTGGAGCCGGAATCAGTTATGGGATGATACCGGACTGGAATGGGTCCCCACATCTCCCAATATCCCCTCTTTTGAGTCGGCCCTGGTTTATCCGGGCACCGGCCTTCTAGGAGGCGTGAGCATCAGCCATGGGGTCGGGACGGAGTGGCCCTTCCGGTTGGTCGGCGCTCCCTGGATCGAGCCGGACCGGGTCCTGGAGCTCTGGCCGGACGGCATGAAAAAGGCGGTGACTTTGACTCCGGTGGTGTTTTCTCCCCGGTCCATTCCCGGGAAAATACAGCAGCCTCCCTATGAGAACCGGACCTGCCGCGGCTTCCGGATTCAGGTGACCAGCCCACCCGACTTCCGCGCCCTGGACTTTACCCTGGAAATGATCCGGTTGCTTAAAACCCTCTACCCCGAAAAAGTGCGGATCATTTCCAAAAGCCTTCCTCTGCTTTTTGGCAGCCGGCATTTAAATGAATTCATCCAGGGAGAGTTGAGTTATGAGCGGCTGCTTTCCCGCCTGCGCTGGGATGAAGGCGCCTTCAAGCGACAGCGGAAACCATATCTTTTGTATTGATCTCGCTTATTACTCAGCCTGAGTTATTCATAAAAAAATTGCGCGGTGAAAATAGATTGCTCCTTGCTGTGGGCGGTTGATCTCTGTTTTGATTTGTTATAAAAAAGATTTATTAATTAAAAATTTTTATTTTTGACGTCACCCCAATAATA
>CAYRTV010000228.1:0-5115 GCA_964427225.1 uncultured Eubacteriales bacterium | reverse complement strand
GGTGGGGATTGTCATTCTATATTCCGCTTTGGGAGGCTATCTTTCGGTGGTGGCCACCGACGCCGTGCAGCTTATTCTGCTGGTTGCGGCGCTGGCTGTGGTTTTATTTCATATGGGACAGACTGGTGCTTGGGAGGCCTTATCGGATCATCTGTCCGGGCGGGAGGCATCTTTTTGGAATTTTTTCCGTGATCTTAAAAAGAATGGATTGACAGTGCTGTCTTTTACGCTGGCCTGGATTATCTCTCCCATCGCTTGGCAGCGTATCCAGTCCGCCCGGACGGCCGTTCAAGCCAGGCGCGGTTTATGGGCGGCAGCAGGCCTTTTTTTTATGTTTTACTGGGGATTGATTGGAGTGGGTTTGGGAGCTGCCGTATTCCCTTCGGCTTTTTGGCGCAATATGGGCGGCGCGGCCGGCGGGCTGGTCTTGATTGCGGTCGCCGCGGCTATCATGTCAACCATGGATACCGCCATCAATACCGGAGCTCTTTCTTTAACCCGGGATATTTACCAGGAAATCTTTGCTCCTCACCGCAATATTTCAGTTGTTAACGTCAGCCGTTTTGCAACGCTGCTCATAGGGATCACGGCGTTTATTATTGCGGTCCGGATTCCCAGTATTCTCACCACCTTGGGATTGGCGTCAGAAATCATGACAGTGGGTTTTTTTATTCCCGGAATTTTTATGCTGTATATGAAACGATTCCGGCCAAAGGCGGGATTGCTGAGTTTAGGCGGGGGTTCGCTTTATGCTTTAACCGGATTTTTTTGTCATATCGGTTTGATTCCTTTAAATTGGCCGGAGTGGCCCTTTTCCGTGCCCGGCGGTTTAGCGGTTTGCGGCGCCGGCTTTATTGCCGGCTGGATTTGGGACAAATCAAGCCATGTTTACTGATGGAAAGCATTCAGATATGATGAAAAGCATGTGGAGGGAAATGAGCTGGCGTGTAATTGGAATGCTGGGGCGTTTTCTTTTGCGGTGGTGGGCCAAATCAGCGCACATACATTTCATCGGTAAAGAAAACGTGGATAAAATGCGGGCTGAAAACAAGCCGGTGATTGTTTTAGTCTGGCACGGCCGCATTTTTTTAGTCCCTTATTTATTCCGCAAGCGGGGAAGCATTCCCTTGATCAGCCCCAGCCGGGACGGAGAAATTATTTCACGGATTGTTGAAGGCTGGGGCTACCGGATTTTGAGGGGTTCCGGATCCCATACGATGGTTCAGTCCTGGAAGGAGCTCATACGCTGTCTTGCCCGGGGGGAAGAGATTTTGATGGTCCCCGACGGCCCGAAGGGGCCGTCCCGTAAATTCAAACCCGGTTCCCTGCGGCTGGCTCAGAAAACCGGTGCTTATTTGATTCCATTCACTTTTTCCACATCAAAAAAAATCATCCTTAATAGCTGGGATAAGTTTTTGTTGTTCTATCCGTTTCACCCGGTCGTTGCCGTTTTTGGACAGCCTTTTCAGGTGCCCCCGGATTTGGATGAAAAGGGCTTGTCCCGGGAAAGGCAGCGAATCGAGGCAATTATGGATGATTTGGAGAAGAAGGCGGCTTTTTTCTTTGAAAAAAACCAGTGTAAGAATGATAATGGAATAACCAAATAAAAGGAAGATATAAGAAAAACCGAGGAGGGATGTATGCGACGATTAGGAATTTGGCTGATTCTTATTTTTCTGGCATGGCCCCTGAGTTCAGCCGAGATGGAAAATGAAAATCCGATAAAACGTGCGGATGCTTTTTATCAGGCGATGGCGGATATGGCGACAGCTGAAAAGGCGCTGGCGCTTTACCGGGAGGCTCTGGTCCAATCCGAGGATAAATACGAGGCCTATTGGAAAATTGCCCGGATCATGTACTATATCGGAGAACACACCGAAGGAAAAAAAGAAAAACGTAATATTTTTTCCCAGGCTGTCTATCACGCCGATAAGGCGGTCAATTTAAAACCGGACCAGCCGGATGGATATTACTGGCGGGGTGTTAACAACGGGAAATTTGGAGAAGCTAAAGGTGTATTAAAAAGCCTTTCATTGGTGAAACCAATTAAAAAGGATATGAACACGGTAATTGAAATGAACCGGGATTATGAAGACGGCGGCCCCGATCGGGTTTTAGGACGTGTTTATTTCAAGCTTCCCGGATTGGCCGGAGGCAGTACGGAAAAATCATATGAGCATCTGATAAAATCCAAGGAATTAGGTCCGGATGATTGCTTGACCCGGCTCTATTTGGCTGAAACTCTGCTGGATATGGATGAGCCGGATCGGGCACAGGGAGAACTCGAGTTTGTACTGGGAATGGAAGATGACCCCAGCTGGGTCAATGGGGTCATGGAATGCAAGGCCATGGCGAAGGAATTATTGGAGCATAAAAAATTCAGATGATTTGAGATAATTTACACTGTATTCCGGGAATGATATGGGGGACATTACCCCTCTGTAAAGACATCGGCGGTGAAGACTTCGATTTGCGCGCCGTGCTGCCAGGCGTTTTCCTCCAGGCCGGCCTTTAGGCATCCGTGACGCAGAAAAGTCTCTCGGTCCCAATTCCATTCAACCGGAACCTGGGGAAGAAGCAGGCCGCGGAAAGGCCCCTGAGAAATGATAATGCCATGTTTTCCGACCTCTACTTCTTTCGGATCTTGAATCCGCGTCGGCAGGCTGAGGACGGAGATTTCGATCGCGATTTCCGGAAGTTCCTCAATGGTCAAGGGCTGAAAACGGGGATCATTACTGGCGGCCATAGCCGCCGCTTGAATAACAGTATCCACTAAGGGCTTTTCCGGGATAGGATACCCGATGCAGCCCTTGAGCTGTCCGTTTTGCTTCAGGGTCACAAAGGCACCCCGCTTTTCATTGAGGACGCCTTCGCCGACATCCATTTTCAGATAAGCGCCGGTGTCTAAATAGCGGGCGATGGAATTCCGGGCAAGCTTTAATAAAAATTGTTTTTGATCGAGATTAAGAGACTGGCTCATTTGGACACCTCAGTTGAATATTCCAATTTTTTCAGAATAAATTTTCCGTTATAGTCAATTTGGGAAAAACCCATATTTGCATTATCCTTTCCGAAACGGCAGAACAGCATGCCGGCGGCGAAGGGCCCCATGATGGAGGGAGGAGCGCTTTCAGAGGACTCGGTGCTGAAAAATCCGATAAAGTCTGGACCGAAAATATGGGTCAGTTGAATGTATTTATCCAAAGGGAAAGACATGATGTCCGGGAAAGGGAAAAAAGATTCGACTATAAAACGCGGACCCCGCTTGAGTCCCAAAATCAATCCATGGCTGGGAGTTTTTCTCAGCAGCAGAGCTTCCGCCTGCAGACCCGCAGCACCGCTGACGAATACATCCATAATTGTATTATAGTTTTTCGATTCTTAAATCACAAATCAGGGATTCTTTTGAACGCTGCAGTCAGGCGGCTCTCATTTATTTGGACGGGAAGAAGCTTTTTCGGCCCAAACCAATAAAGCATAGCCCCGCTGAGCAAAAAACAAATGGTCCAAACGGGTGAAAATCCAGATGAGGGGATGAACCCAAGAATAAAGCTTTAAAACTGTTTTTCGGCTTCGAAATTCCTCTGCATCGGCCGGCCGGATATGCCCGTCTCGCAATTGTTTTTTTTCTTTCGGTGCAAAAAACCATGTATACATTACATTAAGCAATAATTCTACAGCTTCAGTCAAAAAACCGGCGAATCGTTTATGCCGGACATACACCAAGCCGGCGTCCGCCAGTTTGCTTTTGAGATTTTTTAGAGTATAACCTTCACGTTTATGGCCGTACATATCCAGGGTCATTCCCAGTTTAGGCCTAAGTCGGTGGAGCAGAAATATGCGTCCTGTCCGGGGAACAGCAAGCAGGAACCGGCCGTTTGATTTAAGAACCCGGTGTATTTCCTGCAGACAGGCCATGTCGTCTTCGAGGTGTTCCAAAAAGTCCAGGCTGACGATCTGATCCAGACTTTCGGAAAGAAAAGGAAGGGATGTCCCTTTTAATTGGATTATATTATCCGGAATCAGCTCCTGAGCCGAATGAAGATTGGATAAATCTAAATCCGCGCTCACCCATAATCCTGGTTTTTTCCTTAAATAATAGCTGATAATTCCCTGGGCGCATCCGAGATCGAGAATTTTCTCGGAGGGGGATGTCCGCAGATATTTTCTGAGTAGTTTAAACTTCTCCTTTTTTTTTAAAGAGTTTTCCGCAATTTGCAGCTGCCAGTGTTTTCCGGACATTATGGAGGCATTATATTCATATGTCCGCTCCAGTCAAGCCCGGCTGCCGCTGACTCGGGGGCCGCCGCTTGCTTGACTCTTCCCAGAGGAAAATACTATCATGAATTTATTATGCAAATCCAAACAATCACAGTCGGAGCATTGGAGACCAACTGCTATCTGGTCTATGATGAGAAGACACGGGAAGCGGTCGTGGTGGATCCGGGAGCGGAGCCAAAAAAAATTATTGCCGCCATCGATCAGCTGGAGCTGAAACCTTTGATGATTGTCAATACCCATGGACATGTCGATCATGTCGGAGCCAACAAAAATATAAAAGAGGCCTACTCCATTCCATTGCTGATTCATAAGAAGGATGAAAAGATTTTAACCCACGCCCTGCAGTCCGGATTTGCCTTGATGCTGGGAGCGAAGAAATCTCCGTCTCCAGATAAATACATCGAGGATGGAGATGTTTTGCATATCGGCGGTTCCCGCTTAAAAGCCGTTCATACCCCGGGCCATTCTCCCGGCGGTATTGTCCTGGTTGGGGATGCGTTCATTATTTCGGGAGACACTCTTTTCAATCAGGGAGTTGGACGGACTGACCTGCCCGGGGGAGACTGGGATCAGTTAATGACATCCATTAAAACCAAGATTTTTCCATTAGACGGGGAGTTGAAAGTTTTTCCGGGACACGGGCCGGCCACGACCGTGGGCCGAGAAAAAAACAGCAATCCTTATATTCAATGACTGCCTTGGCTTCTCAGGACGAAGGGATTTTACGGACATTTTTAGATTATTTATCGGTAGAAAAAGGATTGTCTGCCAACACTTTGGAATCATACAGATCGGAAGAGCGTCGTGTAGGGAAAGAGTGTAGATCTCGGTGGT
>CAYRTV010000227.1:0-5125 GCA_964427225.1 uncultured Eubacteriales bacterium | reverse complement strand
GAAAATCGCCTGCCAGGATTTTCTGGATACGGCAACTCCTGAAGCCAAAGAGAGATACCAGCGGGTTTTGGAAAAAACAATAGGCTGGGAAACGCCTTTGATCGAAGTCAGCCATAAGGAAGTGACCAATGAACTGAGGATCATCATTGTCACGCCCCGGGATTCAAGTTCCCGGTTTTTTTCCAACGTATCGGATGTGATCAATTCGCAAGGCTTGGTGTCCAAACGGAAATATACCGAACAATTCCGGAATGGAAAAACAGTGTATGCCATTTACACTGATAACATTGAAGATGAACACAAAATCACAGATTTGATTGCGGACCTAAGTCTGGTTTATGTCATTCCGCAGAGCCCGCTGTCCGGTTTGTTCCGGGATGGGGAATTGACTGCACAGGAAACCGTATTCGGGGTATCTGCTTGGAGTTTCGCTCACCAGTTTCTCAGCGGTTACAATGAAGAATACCTTAAATTGGCGGATGTATTGAAAGACTCGCCGGAAATGCTTGGCATTCTCAGGAATCTTAAAACCAACCTGGCAAAAGACACCTATACGGAATCGGCAGTTTGGGACAGTTTGGTTCAAAACTATCCTTTTGTCAAAAGAATATTTTCTGTGTTTGATAAAAAGTTCTCTCCCCACCAGGAGGATCACGATATAGACAAGGAATTGACCGGTTTGGAAAAGGAATTGAAGCGCCTGTCTACGGATATTGACAGGGATATTTTCAATGCCGTCTTTCAGTTTATCAAAGTTATTCAAAGGACCAATTTTTACAAGCGGGAGAAGACGTCCATCGCCTTTATGTATGATCCGGTGTTTTTGAATGAAGTGGATTATCCTGAACGACCCTTTCAAATTTTTCATGTGATTGGAATAGAATTGCGGGGATTTCATGTGCGTTTCCGGGATATTGCCCGGGGAGGAATCAGAATTGTTCGATCGATTGATTATCAGACTTATATCAACAATTCGGATTTTATTTTTGATGAAAATTATAACCTCGCCTTAACCCAGCAAAAAAAGAACAAGGATATCCCAGAGGGGGGGTCAAAGGGAACTATTCTTCTGCGCTGGGGCTATCAGGACAAAGGAGACATCGCTTTCAAAAAATATATCAATGGATTGCTGGACCTGATTCTTCCCGATAATCAAATCCTGGATTACTACGGTAATGAAGTGATCCTTTTCCTCGGTCCGGACGAGGGCACGGCTGACCTGATGGAATGGGCATCCCAGCGGGCCCGTCAATTGGATTATCCCTATTGGAAAGCTTTTTCCACCGGAAAACCGGTGACGATGGGCGGCATCCCGCATGACCTCTATGGCATGACTACGAATTCCGTCCATCAATTTGTCATTAAAACCCTGGAGAGATTAGAATTGAAGGAAGAGGATATGACCAAAGTCATGACCGGCGGTCCGGATGGCGATTTGGGAAGCAATGAAATCCTGATTTCAAAAGACCGGATCTTGGCCATTGTCGATGGGTCCGGGGTCTTGTTTGACCCGGAAGGCATTGATCGGGAGGATCTGACCAGGCTGGCTAAAGAACGAAAAATGGTCGAAAACTTTAACCAAGACCTGCTGTCTGAAAGCGGTTTCCTGGTTACGATTGATCAAAAAGATGTGGCGCTTCCGGGAGGAGTACAGGTGGAAAGCGGATTGGAGCTGCGCAACTTTTTTCATTTGAACCCAAAATTCGAGGCGGACCTTTTTGTGCCTTGCGGAGGGCGGCCTGCATCCATCAATATCAACAACTGGAAAAAATTTCTGGACAAAGATGGGAACCCCCGCTTCAAAGTGATTTCGGAGGGGGCCAATTTGTTCATCACTCAGGAAGCCCGGCTGCGTCTGGAAGAAAACGGTGTGATCGTTTTTAAAGATGCTTCCGCCAATAAAGGCGGGGTGACTTCGTCCTCCATGGAAGTATTTGCCAGCCTGGCGTTAAATGATGATGAATATGAAGAGTATATGATGGTAAAAGATGGCGAGGTCCCGGATTTCCGCCGCCGGTATATTGAAGAAATCATTGAGTTGATTCGAACGAATGCGGATATGGAATTTGAAGTTATTGAGAGTGAAAAAGCAAAAAGAGATATCCCGAGAGTGATTTTGACTGATTTAGTCAGCCGGAAAATCAATGCCGTTACGGATGCCGTATATGCGTCCGACCTGCATAAAGACCCGAAATTGTTTCAAAATGTAATCAAGTGCTGCTGTCCCGCTGTTTTAATGAAAACAGTCGGGTTTGAAGAGGTATTGAATAAGATTCCGGACACGTATCTGCGAGCCATTTTTGCCTCCCGCTTAGCCAGCCGCTATGTTTATTCTGGTGGCCTGGATGCCAATGAAATTGATTTTCATAATTATATTGAGTCCTACCGCTGCATGGAGTTTGAAGAGACCGATTAGGTTTGCTCAAGTCTGTTAGATAAATTATAATAGAGTCGAAATTAGATGGATGGAGGGATTTATGGCAGAGCAGGATAAGACATATGTTTGTTCCGTATGCGGGCAGGAAGTCAAAGTCGTCAAATCGGGAATGGGGACGCTTGTCTGCTGCAATCAGCCTATGACAATCAAAAAGGATTGAAGGGGAGTTTAAACAAATCGAAACCCTACCGGCCGCCAGGGTCGTGTGCGAAAGGAGTCAACATGAAGTTTTCCGATTTTCAAGATGTCATTGATTTTGCTATTAAGAGAGAAGAGGAAGCCATGTCCTCTTATGCAAGTATGATCGAAAAAACCCATATGCCGGGATTGAAGGAATTGCTGGTCGAACTTCGCGATGAGGAAAAAAAACACAAAAAGCTGCTGCAGAACATCAGTTCCGAGAAGATAGCCAACTTAAAATTAAAGGATGTGACCGATTTAAAGATCAGTGACTATTTAGTTGAAGAGCCAACTAGTCCGGACATGAATTTTCAGGACCTGCTGATTTTTGCCGCCAAAAAAGAAAAAAAGGCCGCGGATCTTTATTCGCAATTATCCGAGCGTTCCGATGATCCCGAATTGAAAAAAATGTTTGATTTTTTGGTCCAGCAGGAAAAAACGCATAAGCTGAAATTGGAAAAAGAGTATGACGAACACGTGCTGGAGTGGGATTGATTAAGGCTCCGATAAAATAGGATCAGATGAATAAATACGTCACGCTGACGAAAATCTTCATGATTCTATTTGCAGCGGCATTAATACAGCCTCTTTCCGCTCAGACAAAAATATCCGGCTTCATTTCCCTTGATTATGTCAAGGACAGGACGGATCCCTTCACCGGGGGGACGTTTCGCAATGGGCAGGCAGGAGTGATTTTCTCCGGAATTTTAACGGAAAATGTCAACTGGCTGTCCGAGCTCAGAATGGAGGCGGAGTCGAATTTTTTTCTGCAGCAAGCATGGATTCAGTTAGGGTCATCGCCTCATGCGCGTCCGAAAATCGGTCTGTACCTGGTTCCATTCGGAACTTACAATCAATTCAACCGGCCTCATCAGACAGCACTGATAGATTTTCCTTTGCCGGTACAGTTTCTTTATCCCCGGGACTGGAGGGATCTGGGCTTGCTTTTAGAAGGGGGATTTTTTGGGATCAATTATTCCGTATATGCCGGCAATGGAATCCGGGAGGCGGAGAATTTGAGCCGGAGCCAGCAGTTTGAGGATCAAAACACCAATAAGGGATTGGGTTTTCGCTTTAATCTTCCTATAGACCAGAGTTTGAACCTTTATTATTCCTTATACCGGGCTAAATATGACACTGAGGACGCCAGGTCCATTTTTATGCAGGCTTTAAGCGGTGACTGGACGACTGAGGGTTTTCAGATCAAGGGAGAATATTATTGGACGCGGATGGATAATCCGGCCGAATATGACCCGGGGGAGGCCGAAGGATACTATGTGCAGCTGGTTGTAAACCTGGGAAAACTCCACCCGGTCGGAAGTTATCAGAGGTTGATTTATACGGATCCTTTTCATGGAACTGGATTTATAAGTCCGGAGGAGCCGGGCGGGGGTATCGCGATTGACGATTCCCGCTGGACAGTGGGATTGAATTACCGTCTGTCCGGCAAAGCTTTATTGAAGCTGGAATATCAGTTGGACAATGATCAGGCCCTGGAAGAAGAAGGCCGGGTCCTGCTTTTTCAAGCCGCACTCGGCTTTTAAGCTTGCCGCGTAGATTCGGTTTTGCTAAAATTTCGCGTTCTGTTCTCAGGACGGTATATTCGAATTTTCATATGAATTAACTAAGGAATTGTGAGAAATATATATGGCTAATATTGCAATTATCGGCATGCAGTGGGGTGACGAGGGCAAAGGAAAAATCACGGATTTATTAACCCCCGGGTTTGATATCGTAGCCAGGTACCAAGGCGGCAATAATGCCGGACATACGGTCTATGTCAACGGCGAGAAAATTGTGCTTCACCTTATACCTTCCGGCATTCTGCATGAAAACAAGTTATGCATTATCGGAAACGGAATGGTCGTCGATCCCCAGGCTTTTTTCAGGGAACTTAAGGAACTGAAAGCCAACGGAATCGAGAATGAGCGGAATATCAGAATCAGCCGCGGCGCTCACCTCATTCTGCCTTATCATCCCCGCATAGAAGCCGCTATGGAAAAACACAGGGAGCAGCCGATCGGCACCACCTGCCGGGGAATCGGACCGGCTTATATGGATAAAATCGCACGCCAGGGAATAAGGGCGGGAGACATTTTTAATTCTTCCGAGCTGAAGAAGAAAATAAGCCATAATATAAGGGAAAAAAACATCTATTTGGAATATTTTTCCCTTCCTCGCTTAGATGAAAATGAGGTGAGTGAACAGTTCTTGGAATGGGCGGAAAAATTAAAACCGTTTGTCCATGATGTCTCACTGATTTTACACCGGGAATTCGCTTCCGGACACAATGTATTGTTTGAAGGCGCCCAGGGTACACTGCTGGACATCGACCATGGAACCTATCCCTACGTGACGTCCTCCAATTCCGGTGCCGGCGGAATTTGTTCCGGACTGGGAATCGGTCCGGATAAAGTCCATAATATTTTAGGTGTCGTCAAAGCGTATACCACACGGGTCGGAGAAGGGGCTTTTCCCACAGAAATAAGCGGAAAAGCCGGCCGGTTT
>CAYRTV010000226.1:0-5127 GCA_964427225.1 uncultured Eubacteriales bacterium | reverse complement strand
GAGCGGATTCAGCCTCAGTCAGACGGGCGCGCAGCTCCTCATTTTCGCGCTGTATCCTCCAAAGGTCATTCCGATCTCTCTTCAGATGGCTCATGCTTCTTCCTCAGATGCCAGGTCCAATCCCCGAAGCAGCCGGTGTTTATCGCTCATGTCTCCGATGATTCTTCGGACCGGATGCGGCTTTTTTTTGATCAAAGTCGGGGTAGCGATAATCTGCTCTTTTTCCGCCAGGAACAAATTCTGGTACAGGTCGATGACCTCCAGGTCATAATGGTCCCGCAAATAAGTTTCACATATTTTTTTTATGGACTCCACCGCATGCTGGGAACGGAGGCTCATTCCCGCCACATAAAGTTTCAGTTCCCAGACCTCCATCAAAGGTGCTCCTTCATGGTCTCCTTCTCAGGAAGAGAAAGGCGGATCCCGTTATCGGTTAAGTAAAACCGGCGAATCGCCTGGGTGCTTTCCTGATTCCCTCCATCTCTCCTCCTCATAACTCAGAAGCCTCTTCGGTTTATTTATGACTCATTGAACCCAAATGTCATTTTTCTGAACAAAGGTCTCAATGTCCGCTTCCAATTCCTCCGCCCTGGCGATTGCGTCTTCTTCGCTAAGTTCCGGCTGCAAGGCCTTTAGTTTCAGCCTGACTTCCTTGATGGTTTCAACCGCATTTTCAACGCCGGACATCATATCCATTCCGGTGCCGGAAGAGAGCCGTGAAGACCCCACAATGGCCCGGGAAGATTGATGAAACTGCACTTCCAGATTTTTCACCATCTGTTCCTCTTCACTTAAAGGGGCAAAAAAATGTGTATAAGCAAGATATCCACCTAAAACTAAAACCGCGATGACAATAATCCCCCGCATTTTCCCTCCTTAAATCAAAGTTTTCGGGGCAAATAAAAGACGGCAGTTCATTATAGAATAGAAGAGTGGAACCCTGTAAGGTGTCATCCCGAGACCCGCGAAACTGACTTCAAATTTGCAAGTCATATTGCTTTCATAGATAATCTATTTAATATAAAGATAAAAGTCAAATCATTGCCCATTTCGCCCGCAGGTGTCGGCCGCTTCTCTCCTCAGGTTGACATGGTAATATATAATATTGGCACTTGTGTATGCATTTATGGTATAATTTATATCTTCATGAAAGACCTGCTGAAAACAGCTGGTCGGTTTCTTCTGAGGCAGACCCTTTTCAAGTGGCGCCCTCCAGTATGAAACTATGAGTATTTTTTAGAAAGGAGCTTGCCACGATGGCCACTGGAACAGTCAAATGGTTCAATAACCGTAAAGGATATGGATTTATTCAACAGGAAGACGGCCCGGATATTTTCGTGCATCATTCCGCCATACTCGCTGAGGGCTTCAAATCCCTCAATGAAGGCGACCGGGTGAACTTTGAAATTGAAGAAGGCGAAAAAGGACCGGCAGCAAAAAACGTTACCATTATATAACTTAGTCTAACCTAACAGCATCATCCTGAGCGCAGCGAAAAGTATTTTTCTGCTTCGTCGCTAATATCTCAATTCATAAATCTGCAAATCTTATCGAATCAGATTCCAAGGATCTAAGTGCAGCGGAAGGCTTGGTGTAATCAGAACTGCTGCCGAATCTTATCTGCGCTTAAAGCGATGCTCCGCTGCTTTAATTCCGTTAGTTTGTCATTAAAGTAGGTTAACTGCGCCTGCTGGTCTTTTGTCATCCGCCCGGTCCAGGACGAAACCTGATAATACAGCGAAGCGATGCGTGCATTCAGTTCCCGGAGCATTCTGTCCAATTCTTGAATCTCCCTGTTTTCATCTGATTCCTGTTCCGCCGGAGTTTTTTTCCGCTTCTTTTTCCATTCTGCCCAGTCCTCTATCTCTTTGGAAGATTTCCGGTACAAGTCCGCGATATCCAGCAGCGAGCGGGTCCATTCCCTGCGTTCATCCCATGCAATCTGGATCCGGGGATCTTCGTTAACCCGGAAGGTTTTGGTCTTTATGACACCGCCTGCTTCCAGTTTAACCGTATACAGTCCGGGCACAACCAGCGGTCCCCTCAGACTGCGGCTGCGTTCTTCCTCCTCCAGCTCCGGCCCGCTTATATCATCATACCGCAGGTCCCATACGACCCGGTTAATTCCCTGACTCCGCTTCGGATTCAACTCCGCCGCGGTTTGGCCGGTATGGTCAAAGATTGCCAGACGGATACTATCTCCCGCAATTTCTGATTTTAGATAATAATCGATGACCGCTCCGGCCGGCGGATTTTCCCCCCGGAATATCATATCTCCGGTATGCCCTTTTTCACGCGCATACCGGACCATTTCCGCCGTTTCGATAGAAAAAAGATATGCCGGCGCCGCCATTACCGCAGGGGACAATTCCTGCAGGCAAGCGATGTTGTCTAAAATCCAGATTCCGCGTCCGTGTGTCCCCAGAACCAAATCATTGTCGCGGGGATGGATGACCAGATCGTTGAATGCCGCTGTCGGCATGTTGTTTTTCAATGGAAGCCAATGCGACCCGCCATCTATTGAAAAGAACAATCCCAATTCAGCCCCAATGAATAGTAAATCCGGATTCCGGGTATCCTCCCGCAGGGTCCGCAGCACTCTTTCCTTGGGCAAATCGCCGCAAATGGATGTCCAGGTCCGGCCGTAATCCGTTGACTTATATAAATAATTGGCGTAATCATCATTCCGGTAATTATTGACCGTGACATAAACTGTCCCACCCGAGAACCGGGAAGGTTCAATTCCGGAAATCCAGGCGCTTTCAGGAAGCCCGGGCATATCGGCCGCCGCGCTGCGCCAGGTTTCGCCGCCGTCAAGCGAAACCTGCATACAGCCGTCATCCGTGCCGGCATACAGAACTCCCGGCTGCAGCGGGGATTCAGCAACAACAGTTATCGTCGGATAATAGGGGATGCCGTCATCAAGCGAGGGCGTGGTTTCTTCCGCCCGCTGCCCCATGATTTTCATTTCCCGGCGGTCGACTCCCGTCGTTAAACGCCCCAGGGGAGTCCAGGAATATCCGCCATCCGTGCTTTTCCATAATTGATCGGTACCGGCATACAGCGTTTTTGGATGATGGGGACTGATGATAAAAGGACCTTCCCAGTTGGCGGGCGCCATGGCATTTCCCAGTTCCGGCTCCGGTAAACCCGGATCCCATGCATCCCAGTTGCGCCGTGCGCTGATATGTCCTTTAGGGTCCCCGGGGCGGATATCCCTTGACTCCCGGGTAGATAAATCAAACCGCGACAGCCCCAGGTATTGCGATTCCGTATACAGGATGTTGGAGTCCTCCGGATCCACCAGGTTGATAAAGCCGTCGCCGCCGCCGGTTTTGATCCAGTCTTCATTCAATATGCCGCTGCGGCGATAAACCGCGCTGGGTCCGGCCCAGCTGCCGTTATCCTGCAGCCCGCCGTAAATCCAGTAGGGTTTCCGCATATCCACGCTGATCCGGTAAAACTGGCTGACCGGGAGAGACGTCACATACAGCCAGGTTTGGGCCCGGTCATAAGAAATACCCACGCCGCCGTCATCCCCTTTGATCAAATGCCGGGAATCCCGGGGGTTCACCCATAGAATGCGGTCGTCGCTGTGGAGACTCTGCCTGACCCGGGTGAAATTCTTTCCGCCGTCATCGGAATAACTGAAACTGTTCTGCATGTATACCCGCTGGTCATCATTTGGATCAACCAGGATTTGGCTGGCGTACATGGGCCTGGGATTCCAATCGCTCATATGCGTCCAGGTTCCACCCTTATCTTCAGAGCGGTAAATCCCCGCACGGCGTTCATTGTACGCAGTGGAAGCATTGTACCGCCAACCCTGTTCCACACAGACATAAACAATATCCGGATTACGGCGGTAGACGGATATGCCGATCCGCCCCTTATCGCCTTCGGGAAGCCCATTGGTCAGCTCCGTCCATGAGTCTCCTCCGTCAATGGATTTGAACAGCCCGCTGCCCGGTCCGCCGCCATGGAAACCATAAGGCCGGCGGCGGCGCTGGTAGGCTGCGGCATATAGGATGTCCGGCTCTTCCGGATCAACCTCAACGTCCGCGACTCCCGTGTCCTCATCTATATAAAGGACTTTCTCCCAATTCCGGCCGCCGTCGCGGGAACGGTACAATCCCCGCTCCGGGTTGGGCCCCCACAGGTGGCCCATGGCAGCGATATAGACAATATCCGGATTCTCTGGGTGCAGGGCGATCCGGCCGACATGTCGGGTTTCCTCCAGCCCCATATGCTGCCAGGTTTTCCCGCCGTCCGATGATTTATATACCCCATTGCCCCAGGACGAGCTTTGGCGGTTGGCCCTCTCTCCAGTCCCGACCCAAATCATCCCGGTTTCACCTTGATGCACGGCAATGTCCCCAATAGAGTGAACCGGCTGATTTTGGAAAACCGGCTTAAATGTGACGCCATTATTTTCAGTTTTCCATAATCCTCCGGTAGCTGAGGCCACATAAAAAACGACTGGGTCCTCCTCCACGACCGCCAGGTCCACAATCCGGCCGCTCATGACCGCCGGCCCTATATTCCGGATGTGAAGGCCGTCAAACAGACCGGGGCCCGGCTCTTCCGCAAACAAAGAAGAGAAAAACAGCGTAAAAGATAGAAACATGATAACCATTAAAAAGCTTATTAAACCGCGATAATTACACATCAGGTGATAACTCCTTTAACGTAATAAAAGGCCATAATGCCGGCTAAAATCAGTTTATACAGGGTTCCCAGCATAAAACCCAGAAAAACACCCCATCCCGCCCGCAGAGCCCGGCGTGCCTCGTTAAGCTTGATCATTTCTCCGATAAAAGCTCCCAGAAAAGCGCCGACAATCATTCCCAAAGGGGGTGCATAAATAATGCCC
This sequence comes from uncultured Eubacteriales bacterium, assembly GCA_964427225.1. GTDB lineage: Bacteria > Acidobacteriota > Aminicenantia > Aminicenantales > Aminicenantaceae > CAYRTV01. The sequence goes on along the minus strand of CAYRTV010000226.1, from coordinate 254 downwards.
AGCAACATTCCAATCGCCGCACCCCAAAAACCGTATTTGGACGCGCCGAATCGCCGGGCCCCCACCACCGGCAGGATATAGTCCAACGCCAAAGCGGATAAAGTGAGAAATCCCATAAGAATCAGGAATTCAGCGCTGAAAACCTCCCAACCTTTGGCAATGGATAAAAGAATCAGTGCCAGGAAGCTGAAAGGCGGTCCCGCCAGGGCCGGGGCCACGCTTCCGACCAGGCCGATAAGAATCAAAATAAATCC
>CAYRTV010000225.1:0-5145 GCA_964427225.1 uncultured Eubacteriales bacterium | reverse complement strand
GGGATACCGTTCAGGAAATCGGCTATAACAGCTCTAGTTCCGGTTTCGATTTTGAGACTTGTGCTGTTTTATCCTCCATCCATGAACAATCCGCAGATATTGCATTGGGTGTGGATGAATCCGTTGACCACGAACAGGGAGCGGGCGATCAGGGTTTGATGTTCGGTTATGCCTGTAATGAGACAGAAGAATTGATGCCGCTGCCTATTATGCTGTCGCATCAGTTGGTCAAGAAACTCAGTGAAACCCGCCGCAATAAAACATTGGAATATTTGCGTCCTGACGGCAAATCTCAAGTTACGGTCGAATATGATAATAATACGCCCCAGAGGATTGACGCGGTTGTGCTGTCATCCCAGCATAATCCGGATATCAAGATGAGCGACCTTAGACAAGAATTGGATGAAATGGTGATCCGCAAGGTGCTGCCTGTGGATATGCTGGATAAAAACACCAAGATATATATAAACCCTACCGGTCGTTTTGAACAAGGCGGACCGTTTGCAGACTCCGGTGTCACCGGACGGAAGATTATTGTGGATACTTACGGCGGCGTGGGAAGCCACGGCGGCGGGTGTTTCTCGGGAAAAGATCCCTCCAAGGTGGACCGTTCCGGGTCTTACATGGTTCGTTATATCGCCAAAAACTTGGTGGCCGCTGGGTTAGCAGAAAAATTGGAAGTTCAGGTGGCATACGCCATCGGAGTAGCCGATCCGGTTTCCATTATGATTGATTCCTTTGGAACCGGTAGAATTTCCGAAGAAAAAATGAAAGAATTGATAAGGGCCCATTTCGATCTTCGGCCAAAAGGAATGATCAACGGCTTGGATCTGCTGCGGCCGATTTACAAACAAACTGCGGCTTTCGGACATTTCGGAAGGAACGAAAAGGATTTTACCTGGGAAAAAACCGATAAAGCGGATGCTATAAAAAGCGACGCTGGTATATGAGGAGTTATTATGGAATACGATGTTAAAGATATAAGTTTAGCTGAAAAGGGTGCTTTAAGGATGGAATGGGCCAGCCGGTTTATGCCGGTGCTGGGCCGGATCAAGGAGCAGTTCAAAAAAGATAAGCCCCTGGAAGGGGTGCGCATTGCCGCCTGCCTGCATGTCACCAGTGAAACTGCTAATCTGATGGAAGCGCTGAAGCTGGGCGGAGCAGAAGTCCGCTTGACCGCATCCAATCCTCTCAGTACGCAGGATGATATTGCTTCAACGCTGGTGAAGCATCATGACATCCCTGTCTTCGCTATCAAGGGAGAAGACAACGAAACCTATTACCAGCACATCAATCAGGCACTGGATGTCAAACCCCAGATCACCATGGACGATGGAGCCGATCTGGTCAGCACCATCCATTCTAAAAGAAAAAATTTGCTGGAAGATATCATCGGCGGAACGGAAGAGACGACCACGGGAGTAATCCGGCTGCGCAGTATGGCTGAAAACAAAGTTTTGAATTATCCCATAATTGCCGTTAATGATGCTAAAACCAAACACTTTTTTGACAACCGCTATGGAACCGGTCAGAGCACCATTGACGGCATTCTGCGGGCCACCAATATTCTCCTTGCCGGTTCCCGTTTCGTGGTGGCCGGATACGGCTGGTGCGGCCGCGGCGTTGCCATCCGGGCCAGAGGTGGCGGAGCCCATGTTATCGTATGTGAGGTCGATCCCTTGAAAGCTTTGGAGGCGGTGATGGATGGATTTCAGGTTATGCCGCTCACGGAAGCTGCCGGAATCGGGGATGTTTTCGTAACAGTCACCGGGGATAAGAATGTGATCGCCGGAAAACATTTCGAGCGCATGAAAGACGGTGCTATTGTGGCTAATTCCGGACATTTTAATGTTGAAATAGATATTCCAGCTTTGGAAAACATGGCGGTGCAGACAAGGAAGGTGCGCGATTTTGTTAAGGAATACGCCTTGGCTGATAAACGGAAAATTTTCCTCCTGGCCGACGGCCGCCTGCTGAACCTGGCGGCGGCGGAAGGACACCCTGCTTCCGTTATGGACATGAGTTTTGCCAACCAGGCACTCAGTGCCAAACATCTCATGGAAGCAGCGGACAATTTACCCAATCAAGTCTTTGCCGTCCCCATTGACATCGATGAAGAAATCGCCCGCCTCAAGCTGAAATCCATGGGTATCAATATTGATACGCTTACGGCAGAACAGAAGGAGTATCTCGCAGCTTGGCAAGAAGGCACCTGATCTGAATATTCATAAAAAAATGGCGATGGTTTTGCTTTTTCTTTTTCGTTAGGATGATCAAGGATATTTTTTTTCGGTCATTTTGAGGTAATTCGCGATATTTTCCTGCATTTCCGGATCAGTGGCCTTGGGTTCAATTTCCAGTAATATATCCCGTGCCGCTTCCGCTTGACCATCTTTGAGATAGGCCCCGGCCAAATTGAATTTAAGATTGATGTCATTGGATGACAATTGAATGGCTTTCTCATAGCTGTCAATCGCTTGCTGATATTGCTCGAATCTTTCCGACAGGATGCCTTTAAGATTCAAAGCCATAACGAATTTGTCATTGACTGCCAGCGCCCGGTTGGTATAGTTTAAAGCGCGTTTATTCTCTTCCTTCAGCATATAGAGGCGTCCCAGATTATAGAGCGGGAGTTCCCTGGAGTGATAATTTTCATCGGAAGCGGCGGCCAGGAAATGTTCTTCAGCCTGATCCGGCATACCCATTTCCTGATAAACCGAACCGAGATTGTTGTGGGCTTCGGTCAGCCGGGGATTAATAGATAATGCTTTATTCAAATACTCAACCGACTTTTCCATTTCGCCCTTCATAGAGAATGCCAGCCCCAGGGCATTATAGGCCAAAGCCTGTTTCGGTTCCAGTTCCAAAGTCTTTTGCAGATGCTCTATGGATTGATCGAGCATGCCGTTGTTCAGGTAAAATAGGCCTAGATTGTATTGGTAACGCGGGTCTTTTTCCTTTTTTTCTTCCAAATTAGGTTTTGTTGATGCACATCCGGCTAACGCTAGGATCAGCAGAATAATCATCCAGTTTTTCGTATTCATTTAACCCCCTAAAATAATTTTTCTTCTTTTAATTCCCGGGTCATCAGTTCCTGCAAGGCCGTCCGGGGTTCTTTCTTTTGGTATAGTACTTGATAAACTTGCTCACAGATCGGCATTTCTATATGCATCTTAATTGCTAATTCCCGGACGGAACGGGTGGTGCTCACACCCTCTGCGACCATTTTCATGCCGGAAAGGACCCGATCCAGGGACTTTCCTTTACCCATTTCATGTCCGACGTATCGGTTGCGGCTGAGCTTTCCCGTGCAGGTTAAAACCAGGTCCCCAATGCCGGCCAGCCCGGCAAAGGTTCCCGGGTTGGCTCCCATTTTGTTTCCCAAGCGGGTAAGCTCCGCGATCCCCCTGGTGACCAATGCCGCCAGAGAATTCAATCCATACTCAAGCCCGTCTGAAATACCGGCGGCAATCGCCATGACGTTCTTAACGGATGCCGCCAATTCGACTCCAGTGACATCTGTGCTGGAATAAGCACGGAAATAAGGATTGGAAATAAGACGCTGGATGGATTGAGATATGTCTTTGTTGTAAGCTGCGACCACAACCGCGGTAGGATGGGATTCAGCGACTTCCCGGGCAAAGCTCGGACCGGATAAAACGGCCATTCTCTCTTTGAGGCCGGGACCAAAAATTTCCATCATCAATTCACTCATGCGTTTCAGTGAATTGGTTTCAATTCCCTTTGTCAAACTGACAATCAGTTGATTCTGGGAGATATGCGGTTTCAATTGTGTATACATATCCCGGCAAAATTCTGAAGGAACGACGATGAACACCGTTTCGGCTCCGTCCAGTGTTTCTGCCGGATCATGAAAAAAATCAACATGGGAAGGGAAAACAGTTCCGGGCAGAAAGGTCTTGTTTTCCCGGTATTTTTGCGTTTTTTCAAAAACATCTTTTTCCCGTATCCACAATCGGGTCGGGATATTTTGTCGTCCTAAATGGATGGCGAAAGCGCTGCCCCAGCTGCCGCCTCCTATGACTGCGGATTTCATGATGTTTTTTCTCCCAATTTACGTTCGTTTCCTCTGATCAGCCGTTGGATATTCGCGCGATGCTGAAAGGCAATAAGCAGAAAAACGGCGGCACCGAAATAAAACAGGTTCATTTCACAGCGAATAATCACGGCTGCAGCTGGAAAAGCAAGAGCGGCAAGTAACGTTCCAAGAGAAACAAACCGGGTCACCCCGATTATAAGCAAAAAGACAGTCAGCATGATGAGAAGCAAGGGTATATCCAGTGCCGTATATACGCCGATGGTCGTCGCCATTCCTTTGCCTCCCTTGAATTTCAAATAAACAGGAAAACAATGTCCCAAAATGGCGGCGAAACCGCATATCAGTGCCCATTTCTTATCCGGGAAAGCATTTAAAGCCGCCACGGTAGGAATAATCCCTTTCAGAATATCCGCAAAGATCACCGGAACAGCTCTTTTCCAACCCAGCAGACGAAGTACATTGGTAGCGCCGATATTTCCGCTTCCGCATTTTCGTATATCCTGTTTCTCAGTCACAAAATAAACCAGATATCCTGTAGGAAAGGCCCCCAGAAGATACGAAAAAACAATAAAAAGAATAATCATTTGAGTTTACTCTCATGAATTCGGCTGTAAACCGCTCCTTCCGGAGTTAAGGTGCTTTCAAAAAGGATAATTTTGTCTACGAAGATGGTCCCGAATTCGACTTCTTTGAACTTTTCGATTTCGGGAATCAAAAGCCGTGAATTCTTTTTCTCTCTCGATCTGCCCAGAGTTAAATGGGGGTGAAAAGCTCTTTTTTCCGGTGAAAATCCCAGTTCCGCCAATTGTTCATCCAGGTTCTTTTGAATATCCAACAGCTCCGGATGTTCTTCTATTCCTGCCCAGACTATTCTTGGATTGCGGGATTTAGCCGGAAAGGTCCCTAGGCCCCGGCAAGCGATAGAGAAAGATTGGTGTTTTTCTGCTGCATCATCCATGACAACATTGATTTCGTCTGTTTTTTCAGCGGAAATATTACCCAAAAATTTTAAAGTCAAATGAATTCCTTCGGGGTTAACCCAGATCGGAAGAGCACACGTCTGAACTCCAGTCACGTGAAACGAT
>CAYRTV010000224.1:0-5186 GCA_964427225.1 uncultured Eubacteriales bacterium | reverse complement strand
CTTAATTCGGAGAAGCAGTCCAAGCTCCTCACGGCCTGCCGGCGCAGGCCTCAGGGTGTCATTGATTCAATCAAGGTCGTCATTTCACTACGACGAGCTGCAAACCGGAAGATGCGGTGAGATTCGGTCCGCCCAAAGGGTAAAAAAATGGCGATTATAATATAAATATGAAAATGAAAAACTTTCCATTTGAACTTTCAATAAAAATCATGTTAATCGTTGATAAAAAATGAATTACAAAAACATCGCAATTTTTTTATGAATAGTTCAGGTTGAGTAAAGAATGGAGAGTGAAGAGAAATCAAAAACCCGATTCATTCGGCGAAGCCGTCGTGTGAATATAGAAAAATGGATATGAAAAATAAGAAAAAGCAGATTTAAAAAAAGATTAAGTCTTAGAGTGACCGCGGCAAGCACCCGTTCCGGTGACATTCATGCAACCGGTCGCAGTCTGTGTCGGCCCGTCTCCGTATTGAGCTTTGCAATCGCCGAGTACCCACTCATTGGATTTTCCGCGGGTAACAACAGTTAATTCTGGTTTATTCCATTTCTTTTTCATAGGGGACCTCCCTCAAATACCCTGAAGAATCTGTTTATATTTATAAGCGTAGTCTTATTTTTTGTCAATACCTTTGCGCACATTTATCGAACATTCTTATCTATTTTATCAACATTATTGAAGGTAATTTTCAGGGCCCTAAACAGCTTCCGCACCGAAAGTGTCAATGCCGATAGTATTCCAATATAACTGAACAGCGCAATCAATTTATTGACTGGCCAGGTCATGCCCAAGGAAAAAGGCACCCCATTCCGATCGATTCCAACGACTTTACCTATTATATCTTTTCCGGATACCCAGCCGTCGTCATCAATTAAATTATCCCCTCTCATTAGAAAGAATTCATGATGCGTCAACACCACCCGGTGAACAAACATTTTCATCATCGGGGCTGACACAAAAGCCACAATATCCCCGGAACGTATTTTATCCGCAGGAACGGGATGCAGCGTGATGATGTCCCCGTTTCGTATAAACGGAATCATGCTTCCGCCCCTGACTCGGAACCTGAAGGCACGGCCGGCACGCATCGTTTCCTTTATCAGATCAGTTAATTCTTTGTTATCTTTACTCACTCAAACTATCCTATTAACATCAATCATATAAGGAATTATTTTCATTCTCAAGTACAATGAATGGGCTCCCTGCGCTCGCGTTACTTGGGTTAAAGACTCCAATTTCTCATGAAAGTCCCCGAGTCATTGCGAGGGTCCGCAAAACCGGAACCGATTCCTCGTGCAAACGGCGTCAGCATGTATGTCATTGCGTTTTGCGGTTTGCGTTTTGCGGTTTTTGCTTTGCCTTTTGCAGGCTTTTATGTCAGAATATGCAGCTATTCTGAATTATTCACGGTCCGAGATTGCCGCAGATGCGAGGCGCAGGGCATAATGAAACCAGGTTTGAGGTGGTTTATTGAAGGAACAAAGCATATTTGAGCACTTCCTGATAAGCCCGGATCAGGATCATCAATCCGCATCAGAAATAAAAGGCTCCACTTTGAATTATCGGATAGGCGGATTAACTCTGCAGATCACATCTGATCTTCCCTTAAAAACAAACACGTTTTCTCCAAAATTCCGGAAATTTCAAACACCGGCCCCCGGGAACGACATCATCCGACTGCATCATCATTTTAACATTCCAAAATTTAACCGTAATAGCCTTGGTAAACTGATATACCGCAAACGGCCTTGGTCCATCTACAAACACAAGAATGGCTGGGTTTACATCGGAGAGCACCACCCTTCTCAGCCCTATCCATTATTCGCAGCCGCGCTGTTTAACCGTTCTTACACCCGGGGCCGCATCTTCCACCGATCGGGTGAATGGTTTGACCGGGGCAATTTCCCGGCGGTAACCCTGCTTCCCACCGACCAGCTCATATTATCACCGGTTCTAGCTGACCGGGAAGGCGGCATTCTGCATTCTTCCGGCATTGACTATAACGGTGCCGGCTTGCTCTTCGTCGGGCATTCCCGTGCCGGAAAAACCACTATTTCCCGCAGATGGATGCCCCATGCCGAATTGCTATGCGATGACCGGATTATCATCCGCCGCCACCCGGATGAAGGCTACTTTATTCATGGGACCTGGAGTCATGGGGATCTGCCGGATGTTTCACCCAACCGGGTTCCCTTAAAAGGACTGTTTTTTCTCAATCAATCCCCCCAAACCGAATATGAACGCATCACGGATAAAAAAGATATTGTCTACCGCCTGATTGATCACTTCATCAAAGCCATGTCCACGCCTCCGTGGTGGGAAAAAATGATGGACTTTTCCTGCAAAATCAGTTCGGATGTCCCCTGCTACGACCTCTATTTTGATAAAAGCGAAAAAGTTATCGATACATTGAAACACTATTTGCAAAATGAAGCCTGAATTTTCGTACGCCAAAACCCTCACGCCGGGGGAATATACTTCCAAAACCCCTCTTCTGTCCCGCCTGGATTTGGAATTAACGGAACGATGCAACAATAATTGTATTCACTGCTATATCCGCCGGCCTGAAAAAGATCTTGAAGCCCAAGAAAAAGAAATGACCGCCGGAAAAATCAAAGACATTCTGCTGGAAGCCGCTTCCCTGGGCTGCATTCCGCTGCGCTTAACCGGAGGGGAGCCCCTCCTCCGGCCCGACTTTCCGGAAATCTATTCTTTTGCCCGCCGGCAGGGCTTGCAGGTGACTTTATATACAAACGCCACCCAAATCGACCATACCGCAGCCCGGCTTTTCAAACGCATTCCGCCGCTTAAACCGGTTGAAGTCACGGTGTATGGAATGAGTAAAAAATCCTACGAACACGTCAGCCGCACCCCGGGGTCATTTGATGCCGCCATGCAGGGCATCCGCCTGCTGGCGGAATACGGCGTCCCCTTTCACATAAAAGGTGTTCTTATTCCTCCGGATGAAGCGGAAATGAAAAAGATGGAGGCCTGGGCGTCCGCCCTTCCCGGAGATATCCCCTCTCCCAATTTCGCCGTTCATTTTGACTTAAGGGCCCGCCGGGATTCCAGCAGCCGCAATGCAGCCATCCGTACGCTCAGGCTGTCCCCGGAGAAAGCTCTCGCTGTACAAAGCAGGGATAAAGATAACTGGCTGCGGGACCGCCGGGAGTTTTGCCGGCGGTTTCTCAATCCCGCCGGTGACACCCTCTTTGACTGCGGAGCCGGTAAAGGATACTTGGCCATTGACCCTTATGGAATAGTCCAGCCCTGCCTGCTCCTGCGCCATCCGGATTTTCAGTTTAACCTCGGCTCCGGCACGCTGAAGCAGGCGCTTAAAGAATTTAGGCAGACATTACAGAGCTTTAAATCGAATAACCCGGACTTTAAAGATCGCTGTGCCCGCTGTTTTATCAGCTCTCTCTGTGAGCAATGCCCGGCAAAAGCATGGATGGAGCACGGGACCCTGGATACTCCGGTGGAATATTACTGCCGCACGGCCCATTTGGAAGCGGAAAAGCTGGGCCTTTTGGAGCCGGGAGAAAAGGCCTGGGACATATCCGATTGGCGGGACCGAGTTATGCGTCTAACAGGCAAAAACAAACAAGGAGCGAACAATGCCGAAAAAACTGGATCTTGATGCTGTTTACCGTCCTTCAGAGGATGTCGTTGCCCGGCATATTGAAGATGAATTGATCATCGTGCCGGTCACCTCCGGAGTCGGGAGCAAGGAAGATGAATTGTTTACTCTCAATGATACCGGCCGTGCAATCTGGCAATATCTGGACGGCATTCATACCATCCGGCAAATCATATCCCGCTTAGAGCAGGAATATGACGCTGAACCGGCGGCCATCGAGACGGATGTCACCGGTTTGGCGCAGGAATTACTGAAGCGCAATATCATTGAAAAAAAATAAGAACCGTGTATCTTACCTGGTGGACCGGCCTTTGTCCGAACTGCCGCTCTGGAAGGACTTCGAAAACAAGCGGCTCCTGACATCGTTTGATATCGAGCTGACCGCCCGGTGCAATTTCAATTGCCGTCACTGCTACATCAATCAGCCGGCTGGAGATAAACAGGCCCAAAGCCGGGAACTGACGAAATCCGAACTGTTCGGCTTAATCGATCAGGCCAGGGACCTGGGTGCGCTGTGGTGTCTTCTGACCGGCGGTGAACCGCTGCTGCGGAAAGATTTCCCGGAAATATATACATATTTGAAACAAAGCGGCTTTTTGGTTTCGGTTTTCACCAACGCCGCTTTGATCACGGATGAACACATCCGTCTGTTTAAACAATATCCTCCGCGGGATATCGAAGTCACCGTTTACGGTGCCGCCCCAGAGACATATGAGCGCATTACCCGCATTCCCGGCTCCTTTATGGCCTTCCAAAGAGGATTGGATAAACTGCTGGCCAATGGAATCAAGGTCAGGTTAAAAACAATGGCATTGCAGTCCAACCTGCATGAACTTGACCGGATTGCGGAATTCTGCCGGCAGCGGACCGCGGACTACTACCGCTTCGACCCTCATCTTCATCTACGTTATGATCATAATCCGGAACGCAACCGGGACATTCAGTCGGAACGCCTCTTTCCTGAGGATATCTGCCGGATTGAGCAAGCTGATCCCGAACGCCTGGAATCGATCGTTGCGGATTGCCGGAAAATGGTGATTGGTGAAGAAGAATCCGCCCGCAACCCTTATCTTTTCAAATGCGCCATCGGCCTGCATAACTTCACTATCGGATATGACGGATTCTTTCGCTTATGCGCCTCCCTAAACCATCCGGATTTTACGGCCGACCTGCGCACAGTTTCGCTCAAAGAAGCCTGGAATCGCCTGGCTTCCAAGGCACGGTCACTGCAATCCAAAAATCCGGAGTTTTTAGAGAAATGCCATCGCTGTGCCTGGATTAATTTCTGTCTCTGGTGTCCCGCCCACGCTTACCTGGAAACAAATAAATTGGATCAGCCGGTGAAATCCTTTTGCCGCGCCGCCAAAGCGCGTGTCAAAGGCCTGGGACTCAAATAGTCACTCGCTCACTGCGCTCGCGTTACTCGAGTTGCTAGCCTGAATTATTCATAAAAAAATTGCGATGTTTTTGTAATTTCTTTTTTATCAGCAATTAACATGATTTGTATTGAAAGTTCAAATGGAACGTTTTTCATTTGCACATTTA
>CAYRTV010000223.1:0-5197 GCA_964427225.1 uncultured Eubacteriales bacterium | reverse complement strand
GGAAGAAAAACGACTGGAGATGGGACTGGAATCGATCCGCGATTTTGCCACCCATGTCGAAGCCTGCGGAGAACAAGACATCGGCATCAGCGATCTGAGCGAAATCGAATGGAGAAAGCTTAAGGTATAGTTTGAAAATATTTTTTAACTGGGGGCATCGAAGCAACAAACAGGATTATAATTCCGAGTGTGCCGTATATTAACTGCAGCGGCGGCTGCATATGATACCCGATGATGAGGATTTCCACTCCGATCCAAATGATCAGAGCGACTCCCAGGAGTAAAGCACCATACCATGACCAGACAGCATTCTTCCAAAGCCCAAATAAAACGATCAATGGAAAAATTCCCAGTATAAAAAAGAGAATAATTCCAGGAATCAAGTAATTGTCGAAGGGTGACCCCTCCAGCCAGTCAAGGGGAATCTGCAAGGATTCGCCGCTGGGATCGGATATCAATCCAAAGCCGCCCAGAATACCGCTGATCCCTTGGAAGGCAACCAATACCATGAGAGTGTAAACAAGAGCCGGACGTGTTTTCTTGTCAGTCATAATTGTCTCCTCTTACATGTCATTCCCGGAGCAGCGTGACGGGAATCTTAGACGCCTAGCTATTTTATACCTGATATCTCAGTTTAAGCAGCCGGATCAACCGAATCCAAGAAAGCAAAACGGTGGAAATCAGTATCACGGGTATAAATTGTTTTGATGCCGTGTTCCCGCATAAGGATTGCTGTTTTTGCATCATATACCAAGTTTCCGCTCAATGAAGGCATGTTTTTTATGACTTCAGATGCTACCTTGGCATGCCTTTCTCCCGGAATGAGAATTCCCAAAGAAGGAGAGTTCGCAATGACTTCAATATAATTCCAAGCTTCAGCAATAGACCATGGCTTCCGGAAAACTCTAGGGTGAGTAATCACTCGCAGAAATTCAAAAAAAATCCCCCATGTTACATACCAGGCAGCTGATTGTCTGCGCCATTCCTCCAATAGGGCATAGCATTTGTCGTGAAATGGTGAGTCTTCATCGGCAGCATATACTAAAATATTAGTATCAACAACAAACATCAGCGGCCTTCCATTGCTTGATAAAGTGCATCACGATCGGCAATATCAACCAAAGGTCCTCCGCTCTTAAACTTAGGCAAGGAAGGCATTGAACCAGGAATTTCTTTTTTCTGGAATAAAACCCTCAATGCGGATTCAACCAATTCAGACATAGTGCATCCTTTGCGGGCAGCTTCTTCTTTTAAGTGTACCATAACGGAATTTTCAATCTTCAACGTTGTCTTCACTTTCATACATATAACCATACAATATGTATGGTTGTATGTCAATATGAAGTCATTTATAAATACTTATCCATCAAGTTAATAGACGGATTTCCCGAAAAAGTTTCTCAGTATGACTTTTTTCGAATAAAGAATAGAATTAACGATTCTTCACATACTGCTCAAACCAATCGAACATTTCCGCCAGGACATGGAGGACGGATTCTTCCGCGCGGTAGCCGTGGCTTTCATTGGGAAGCATCACCAGCCGGACAGTGGCGCCGTGGCCCTTCAGCGCATGAAACAGGCGCCGCGACTGGATGGGAAACGTCCCTGAATTATTATCTTCTTCCCCATGAATAAGCAGAATGGGCTCATTGATTTTATCCGCGTGCATAAAAGGGGATATCTTAAAATAAATCTCCGGTGCTTCCCACAAAGTCCGTCTCTCGCTCTGAAAACCGAAGGGTGTGAGGGTCCGGTTATAGGCTCCGCTTCTAGCAACTCCGGCCGCAAAGAGATCGCAATGAGCCAGGAAATTGGCGGTCATAAAAGCACCGTAGCTGTGTCCTCCGACACCGACTCTTTCCGGATCTATAATTCCCATGGAGTCCAGGTGATTAATGGCTGCCTCAGCCCCGGCAACAATCTGTTCAATAAAGGTATCGTTCATTGTTTCCGGATCACCCACAATCGGAAGCTGAGCGCCGTCCAAAACGGCATAACCCTGAGTTACAAAGAATAATTGAGACGTGCCGCGAAAGAATGTAAAGCGGTTGGGGGAGCTTCTCACCTGCCCCGCCACACTCGGATCACTGTATTCGAGAGGATAGGCCCAAAAAACCAGCGGCAGGCGCTGGCCTTTCTGATAGTCGGGCGGCAGATATAATGTCCCGCTTAAATCCACGCCATCGGCTCTTTTGTATTTGACAAGCTTTTTGATCATACCGGTCATTTCCGGAGCCGGATCTTCATAATCTGTCAAAGCCGTTCGTTCATCCGACTTTAAATTGACAACATAATAATTCGGCGGTTCGGTCACGGATTGATAATTGGTGATGATCCGATCCCGGGATTGCCCCGTAAAATCCACGAATGATTCATAGCTGTCATCACCGGATTGAAAAATCCGTTCTTTCTCCATAGTTCCGAGATTGACCTTATCCAGAAACGGACGTTCTCCCTCGGGATTAGCACCGCTTCCTCTAAGATAAATCCAATTACCTTCTGTCAGGATCACCATTTCTCCATTAGGAGTCGCCGTATAGACAGGATAACCCGGATCGTTATAGCGGTCATGAATACTCAAATCGAAGATTTTCTTAGGCGGCTGCAGTGTATCTTCCACATCAATAAGGAATGTCGTCCGCCAGCGTTTTTTCCAGTCATATTCGGTCAAAAAGGCCTTGTCCGGTGTCTGAAGCCAGGTTATGCCCGAATACCGGTTCTCTGTTTTGGTGGTTTCCCAGGCTTCTTCTTCGAACGGATAGGACTGGGTCATGACTTTATCACGATGAGACACCTCTTTATCCGGGTCACCTTCATCTAAAGCTTCCACCCAGACTAAAGTGGCCGGCTCCAGCGCTCGCCATTCCACAGACCGTATCCCTTCCGGAACGCCCCGCATGGGCACATCATCCGCCAGCGGTACTTCAGCCAGCGTATGCACTAAGTTACCATCTGTATCCCAGATTTCCAGATCGTGGGTGAAATAGTAATAAGGCACACTATAGGAATAAGGCTTTTTTATCTCATAAACGAGCAGCAGATTGCCGTCCGGAGAAGGTTCAGCTGAGGAATAAACCGCTGGTTTTCCCAACTTTTCTTTGGTCCCTTCAAGGATATCCATTTTAATAATTTGGGAGGTCGCATAATATGTGAATAATTTCTCGTCGTAAGGTGTTTCCAAAAGATCCTGATACGTCCAGACCTTTGCAAATTTCCCGGATATTTCCTGCATATGCGGACCGACCGGCACTTTCGGTTTTGCCGGCGGCTCGCCCCTCCCGTCAGGAACGGTGAAGGCCAAAATATGTCGGCTGTCCCGCATCCAGGTGAATCCGGAATCCAGCACAGCGTTTATATTGGGTCCGGTCATCTGTTTCACTCTGCCGGTTTCGGCTTCCACCAGCCATAATTCCACTCCGTTTTCAAGATATCGAGTGACAGCGATCCAGGCTCCGTCGTATGACCAATCAGGAAATCCAAATTTAGAATCATCGTTGGGCAGTGCAACCGGAATGGACCTCCCATCCTTTATCGACTTAATCGTTAATGATGTCAGAAAATATGTCTGCTGTCGCGAATTATTCTTAGGTGTAATCCGAGTGCCGGCCAAACGCAGCAGCGGCTGCGCCATATAGGCAATCGAAGGCATGGACTCATACGTGTACAAGAGCATTCTGTCCCCGTCCGGGCTGACCGATGCCTGCGGCGGCGGAGGCGCTTTCACCATATCGATCACTTCCTGCGGCGGCTTTTTGTAAGCTTCTTGGCCCGGAAGAAACAGGCCGCTCATGAAAAACAAGACAAAGAAAACCACACCGAATTTTTGTTTTCCGTTCAAAATAGTCCCTCCCATTTAAATATCAGACAATCCTCATCATATTATAAAATAGAATAGATTCCAATTAATTTATTACAACAAAATAATGGCTCATGGCAGATAATAAAAGGAGACCGAAATGATGATACTCTGGCCTGGGTGGGCATCGATGGATACAGCGATATATCCCGGAGAACACCGGTTAATCCTAATGACCGGTTCGGCATCGGCAGCATAACCAAAACCTTCGTCGCCCGAGTGATTCTTCAACGGGCTGAAGAAAGCCGTCTGGATAAGGACAAAACTCCATTAGATTATGTTGATCTGGATATTGTATCCAAGGTTCCGAATACGAATAAATCCTCACTGCGTCAGCTCATAAACCATCAAAGCGGCATCCCTACGTGGGAGTTTCAGCCGGACTGGATTCCCAAAGACCGGGGCAAAGACATGAAGCTGGATTATGCTTGGTGGAAGACGTAAACTCTTAAATATGTTTCTGATGAAAGCATAAACGCTTTATTTGAGACTGGAGAACGCTATTCCTACTCTAACACCAATTACACCCTTTTAGGCCTGGTCATCGAAGCGGTGACAGGCACTGATGAGATAACCGGGATCCGCAATTGCATTCTTGAACGCCTTGGGCTTGAGGATACCTATCTCGAGCCCTTTGAGCCCATACCAAGCGGTTATGTTCACCACTATCACTACGCCACTCCTCTTTCATTTAAGGAAACAGCTGGAGTCAACCGCGGATTCCCACTCGTGTGTCCCTAAGTGTCGAATCGACAGCAGCAAATCTCTCCCCGGAATGGGCCGGCGGCGGAATGCACAGCAGATTGAGCCGCTCTCCGGTCAGCCTGTTTTTTAGAGAAGTGCTGCTTCCGGCTGTGGTGCAGCAGTCTCCTTAAATCATTATTTCCAACACCCCGGGATGGTTCCTCCAATAATTTTTCTTTTTTTCTTTTTCTTTTATTTTATGCCGAGCCTCTCAGCTTCTTCGGGTTCCTGCTTTTTTAAGAGTTCAAAATTCGCGTATTGAGTGATTACATTAAAACTCATTACTAGCTCATGAAAATCCTGATTCTGAAAATAATGCTGCTGAATATCATTAAAGCTGGCAAAAACGGGATCATCATAGAAGGAATTCATTTTCATGCGTATTTGACTATCAACCTTGGATTGGCCGGCTGAATCTAAGGCTTTCCGTTTATGGCCTAAATCAACCATCTTGGCGATTGTTTCTTTCTGAAGTGTTTCCACTTTTGCTTGGACTTCGGAAGGCTCCGGTCTGTTTTCGAGCATATCAACTAATTTGCTCATTGACTCAGCATATAAATCACCTATCCTCTGCCCTATCTCCTCCGGAGTTGATAC
>CAYRTV010000222.1:0-5206 GCA_964427225.1 uncultured Eubacteriales bacterium | reverse complement strand
CACGCATGCCCGCCGAGCCACACTCCTCGCACCCTCCGCTTCCTGACCGCCGCCTTTAAGCTCTTGGTTAAAGAGCTTTCAGAACAGGACAGGGTCGCGATTGCCGTGTACGCGGGAGCCGCCGGCCTGGTGCTGCCATCGACCCCGGCCTCAGAAAAACAGAAGATCATCGATGCCATTGATAGGCTTCAAGCCGGTGGATCCACCGCGGGCGGCGCCGGAATCCAATTGGCGTATAAAACCGCCATGGAAAATTTGATACCCGACGGCAACAACCGGATCATCCTGGCTACCGACGGCGATTTCAATATCGGTGTGTCCAGTACGTCTGAGCTGGTGCGGATGATCGAAGACAAACGGGAAAAAGGCGTTTTCTTAACCATCCTGGGATTTGGAACCGGGAATTATAAGGACCACCGCATGGAACAGCTGGCGGATAAAGGTAACGGCCATTACCATTACATAGATAATCTGCTGGAAGCTAAAAAAGTCTTCATCGATGATCTGAGGGGAACCCTGTTCACCATTGCCAAGGATGTTAAAATCCAGGCGGAATTCAATCCCGCCAAGATCAAAGCCTATCGTCTGGTTGGGTATGAAAACCGGCTGCTGGATAAGGAAGATTTTGCTGATGATACCAAAGACGCCGGAGAGTTGGGAGCAGGGCATTCGGTCACCGCACTTTATGAAGTCATTCCCTATGGTTCTGAAGAAAAAATTCCCGCGGCGGATGATTTGAAATATCAAGAAACCCAAATCAGCCCGGATGCATTCAAAAGTCCGGAGGCCATGACTATACGATTGCGGTATAAGAAACCGGACGGACAGAAGAGCCTGCTGATTGAATCGGCATTGAATAATGAAGTGATGCCCGAACATAAAACGTCGAACATGTTCAAATTCGCGGCCGCTGCTGCTGAATTCGCCATGCTGCTCCGAAATTCCGAACATATGGGCGACACCACTTTTGCAGGTATTATGGAATTAGCTAAAGCGGGAAAGGGAGCTGATTCCCACGGTTACCGGGCGGAATTCATCAGCCTGGTTGAGCTGGCCGCATTGCTGCAGAAGACAAAGCAGCCCGACATGGTTCAAATGAGTGAAAAGTGACTGTGGAACTGTTATCCTGAGCGCAGCGAGCAGTGGTTAGCTTTACCTAAATTTAAATGAATCTTAATCCAAACTTAATATAAGACTGGATAATAGGTATTGCCTCACCTCATTCCCCCTCCCGGGAATATGCAATCAGATTCCGGGGGCGGCTGACAAGCCGCCCCCCTCTCTCCCCTCTCTTTGGTCCAACTAGGTCGATTCAATCTATTCGGTCTATTCTGTCGACCCATACGGCCGTCTTTGCAGACCTGAAGATGACAATGCTTTAGTCTTGATCCTGACTAAGAAACGGCATCCCGGCTCTGTGAATATCGCGCGTATTCCCGCTTATCCATGATGTCCCGAATATGCTGAATTGTTTTCCAAACCTCGTAAAATCCGGTGTACAGGGGAGAAGGAGCCAGGCGGATAATATCAGGAGGGCGAAAGTCAGGGACCACACCTCGGGATTTCAGTGCCTGGGCGATGCGCCAGGATTCTTGAGAATGAACCAAAGCGATATGGCCGCCGCGTCTTTCCGGCTCCCTGGGAGTGACGGTTCTAAAGTTATAGGGGGGGACGGCGAGAAGGCTATCCAGCAAATACAGCATGTATTCAGTCAATTGAAGGGATTTTTCCCGGACAGCGTTGATTCCGGCTTCCCGGATGAGATTCAAACTGCCTTCCAGCGGGGCGGCGCTCAATAGAGAAGGGGTGGAGATTTGCCAGCCTCCAGCCGAGGGCTCAAAATCAAAATTTGGTGACATGTCAAATTGGCTCTGTTTACGGTTGCCGAACCATCCCGGCAAAGCCGGTTCCCGGCTGAAATGCCGGCGGTTGAGGTAGAGAAACGCCGGACTGCCGGGGCCGCCGTTTAAATATTTATAGCTGCAGAAGACGGCGAAGTCGATGTCCCATTTATCAAAATAATGCGGAACCACTCCCGCGGAATGGCTGCAGTCGAATCCGACAGCAATATTCCGCGCATGGGCTTCCCGGGTAAGGCGGGCCATGTCCAGCAGCTGCCCGCTGCTGTATAGGACGGAAGAGAGGAACACCAGTGCTGTTTCTGAATTCATGCGGCTGATGATATCGGACTCATCCAAAATATATTTATTTTTTGCCGGGACCAGAATCAAATCTCTCCGGGGGTCTCTTTCTTTTAATTTGATCTGCGCTTGCAAGGCATAAAGATCGGAAGGGAAATCGAGTGCGGCGCTTATAATTTTTGTCCGCTGTCCTTTCGGCTTATAAAATGAGGATATGAGCGCATGGATATTGACGGTGGTGGCTGTGCTCATAACAACTTCCGAGGCTTCCGCGCCTACGAGGGGAGCGATGCCGGCGCCGGCTTTTTCTGCGAAATGAAACCAAGGAACCGCCCCCTCCAGCCATCCCTTGATTCCCAGAGTTTTCCATTCTCGAATGACTCTGTTCAGGGATTTCTCCGCATCCCGGCAAAGCAATCCCAACGAATTTCCATCCATGTATATAGTCTTTTTTGGGATAAAAAAACGTTTCCGGAAAGAAGACAATGGATCTTCCGTGTCCAGCCGGATGGCGGTCTGCTTGGTTGTGTCTGCAAATTTCATGAACTTCAGTAAAGCGTGCTTTCTACGGCTTCATTGAGGGATAATTCGCTCAAAAAACGCTGTTTTAAAGTTGTTCTGATCTTTTTAATGCTGGAGGCACTGATTCCGGAGATTTTACCGCCGGCCATAACCAGATGGCCTCCTCCCTGCCCCAAATCCTCGAGGATACGGAGCATGATATCTGCGGTGTTGATATCCCGGTTCAAAGACCGCATACTCAGGAAAAGGCTTTGCTCATAAATGCCCGACACAAAACTGATCTGGATGTTCTCGCGGAATAAAAGAAAATCGGCGATTTCGGCCGGCAATTCCGGATAAGGAACATCATCCATAGGCGTAATAACCGCGTATTGATACACCCGGCTAGCCGTTAACGCCTGGTTCAGGCTTTGATAATATTTCTTGGACAGTTCCGGGTGAGTGATGCGGTGCAGCTTTTGAAAATCGACATGGGGAAGTAAATACACGTAGTTTTCATAATCCGTTTGCGTGCCTTCCCAGCCCAGTTCTTTGGTCTCACTGCTAATTGCATAAAAAAGGGCGGTGACAAGGTTAACCGGTAGTTTATAACCGGTGCTTTTTAAATTGGAAGCGATTAATGTCGATGTGGCGCCGATGTTCTCAACAATCAGATCCCACAGTTTGGCCCGGGTGGATTCCCGGCGGGGATGGTGGTCGATGACGATATCGGGATCGATATCATCCGGAAGCGAACTGTTGCCGGTATGCGGCTGGCAGTCCACCATGATCACTCGGTCATGTTCATCAAGAAGGCCCCGGTGGTAACGGGAGAGCGGGATGTCCAATTCATGCACCATGGCTCGATTTTCGGCACGGCCGATCAAACCGCCGTAAGCGATGGTGGCGGAGATGCCCCGTTCCTTCTTCAATAAAAAAGACAATCCCCAGGCGGAAGCCAAAGCATCCGGGTCGGGATTATCATGCGGCATAATTAAGACTTTGTTGCCTGGGTCCAGGGTTTTAAGTTTTTGTTCTAATGGCATGGGCAAGCTACCCGGTTGTGTTTTTATTCTATCCGACCCATGTGCAATCGTCAATTTATCTGATTTATTCGTTTGAAATGAGTCCGGCCCATTCAAAAAAAATGCGATGTTTTTTCAATTTATTGACTTAACGGCCGGTATTGCCCACAATAAACTTTAATCTTAATGGAGGACACAGGGATGCAAAAAAAAGTGTTTTGGCTGATATTGCTTTTACTCCCGTTTGTTTGTATCAGCTGTCAGAGACGCGGAAATGAAGCAAAACCGATCACCCCGAAGGAAATCGAAGGGTATATCCGCTTTCTTTCCGATGACTTGCTGGAAGGACGCGGTGTGGGCAGCCGTGGTTTGGACCTTGCGGCTCTTTATCAAGAGAATTGTTTCCGCGGTTACGGATTGGAGCCGTTTTTTGGAGACAGCTATCGGCAGCCCTTTGAATTGATCGGCTGTATGCCTGACCCGGCTGCCAGCCTGGATGTCTTATCCAATGGGAACGAGTTTTATTTGACGCCGAAACAGGATTTTGTGATTGAGTCTCACCGCCGGGACGCGCCGGAAGGCGTGGAAGCCGAACTGGTTTATGCAGGCTATTTGATTCAAGCTCCAGAACGCAATTGGGACGATATTAAAGGAATGGATTTTAAAGGCAAAACACTGTTAGTGGAAGTCAACGAGCCGGGAAACTATCCCGGAGGCGACTTTGAAGGTGAAGATATGACCTATTACGGCCGGTGGGTGTATAAATTTGAAAAGGCCGCCGAACTAGGGGCCGCCGGTGTTTTAATCATCCATAATACAAAAGGCGCGGCTTACGGATGGGAAGTGGTCCGGAATTCCTGGTCTCAGGAAAGCTTTTATCTGGCGGATCAGGAAGACCGGTTGTTTTTCCGGGGATGGCTGCATGCCGATGCCGCCGCCAATATTTTATCCGCTGCCGGTATGACTTTGGATGAGATGAAAGCGGCTGCGGAGAAAAAGGATTTTAAGCCGCGGCCCTTGGGCCTGACCTTGCGGGTTAGGCAGAAACCGTCTTTCCGGTCTGTTATAGTTGAAAATGTCGCCGGAATCCTGCGGGGCACCCATAAAGATCATCAGGACCGGTACGTGATTCTCTCGGCCCATTTTGATCATATAGGCCGCAACCCGGATCTGCAAGGCGACCAGATTTATAATGGAGCGGTGGATAATTGCTCGGCCAGCGCGGTTATGTTGTCCCTGGCGCGTTATTACGCGGCCAAACCCGAAGAGTTGAAATTAAACTTAATTTTTGCTGCGGTCAATGTGGAAGAGCAGGTTATGCTGGGATCGGATTATTTTGCCAGGCATCTTTACATTCCCAATAACAAGATTTGGGCCAACCTCAATTTTGAAATGACCAATGTCTGGGGTGAAACCGAAGACGTTTATGCCATCGGCGGGCGTCATTCCGATTTGGATGGTATCTTCCGGGGGGGGGCGGGAGCCCCGGGCCCGCGGGACAACGCTGAGCGGGGGGGGGGACTGGGGTATTTTTTTCGT
>CAYRTV010000221.1:0-5219 GCA_964427225.1 uncultured Eubacteriales bacterium | reverse complement strand
TCTTTTTCCCCATTTAACAGGAAGGAGTTTCCACAGCATTAGGCAGCTGAAATAACCGGCTGTAATCCAAAGGTAAGGATCCGGTATGCGGAAAGAAAGGACCGGGGTATAAACAGATAGATGCGCTAATGAAATAAACTGCTGGATAATAAATTCCAGGAAAGAGGCGGCATAGGCGGCCATAAAAGAACATATTCCCGCTGCAGCTAAAAAAACATATCCGCTTGCCATGATCACCGTCACCAGCGGTAATGCCGGGTAATTCAGGATCAAAGATGTGAAAGTGACCCGGTTAAAAACGGATGCGATAAAAGGCATAATCCCGATTTGAGCAGCCAGGGAAACCGCCAGAATTTCACTGAATTTTCCGGGAAACCGGGGAATTTTTTTGATGAGAGACGGTGTGAACAGCACGATAGCGAAGGAGGCCGCGAAAGTCAATTGAAAGCCCAATGCGAACAGGTCAAAGGGATGCAGAATCAGCAAAACGAGGGCACTGATGGAGAGTGTGTTTAGCAGCGGAGTATCGCGCCACAGCAGTTTGCCCGCTAAAAAAAAGACCATAACCATGGTGGCACGCACAACGGAGGGCCGGCCTTCCACCAAGAAAGCATAAAAAACCAGACCGAAAATGACCATGACGTAAATAGAACGCTCTGGAATCCGGACCCATTTCAACAGGACGAAAAACAAGTAGCTTATAACCGCAATATGCGCTCCGGAAATGGCCAAGAGATGAAAGAGGCCGGAATGCTGAAGAATGCCGCTGGTTTCGTCCCGGACGCGTTCCCGTGCACCCAGCAGTAAAGCCTCCAGGATGCCCCCGGCCGGGCTTAAGGAATAAGGAGAGCCCGGGAAATAGGTTTCGATGGCGGATTGAATGGCCCGTCGGAACCTGGAAAAAAGCCGTTGGGGAGATAGAGGAAAGGCATTGTCCCTTTTATGGACGAGTAAAGGAGATTTACAGAAAGCCTGCCGGTTGATGTGTTCCATTTTCAAATAGAAATCCCGCCGGGGCAGTCCGAAATTCTTAAATCCCCGCGATTGGTTCAACCGGGCTGAAACCGTGATCCGGTCCCCGGCGAAAATATGCTGAAGCCGGCCGGAATGACCGGTTCTGGGCACGGTCACTTTCAGCCGCCCGGAAACAGTCCGTTCCGTTTGAGCATACCGGACCCGGGACACCTTCAAATAAAGATGATCCTTGTCCAGTCCGAACACGGGCGATTTGATCAGGACTCCGGTTAAATCGATGTAACCATCCGCCCGCAGCCTATGAAGCGGGTTGGTTCTAAAATTCGATTCAGCCAGAGAATAAAATCCAGCGCCCAGGGAACCGGAGCAAAGCAGCAGAAGAATAAAAACGGTCATATTATTTTTGCGGAATACGTAGAGAATCCAGGCTGCCGAAAGGGAAAATAAAACCGGAATACTCATGACAGCCGGAGAGGCCTGCTGGACATGCTGAAACAGGATGCCGGCGGCAAAAGCTATGACAAGATAAAGGAATGGATGAAGCATAGCGGAAACTAAAAAGGAGGATGGTTAGGGAAATCCTGCGATTCCAGGCAGTCCAGCAGGAGGTGGCACATCAGCCTGACGCCGACTTCAATACTGCGTTCATCCGGATTGAATTCAGGGCTATGGAGCGGAGCGGCTGTCGCACTCTCAGGTGAACGGACTCCGAGAAGAAAATAAAATCCAGGTACGATTTGAGTATATTCGGCAAAATCTTCAGCAGTCATTTGGGGAGAAAGAGCCAAAACATTTTCAGCTCCGGCCGCATCCAATAAAGTAGGCTTAAGGACCGAAGCTAATTCGGGATGATTATATAGAGGGGGTGTTCCGATGCGGTAATCAAATTGATACTCCGCATTATGCGGAGCCGTGATCCCTTTCAAAGTTCGTTCAATCAGCTGACGAACTTTGAAACGGGAGGTTTTATCCAGAGTCCTGACAGTGCCTTCCATATTCACTTGTGCGGCAATGATATTGGAGCGGATTCCGCCTTCAATTCTGCCGACAGTGACCAGGGCCGGTACTGTGGGCGGCAGAAAACGGCTGAGTCCGGCTTGGATGCCGATGACCGCCTGGCTGGCCAAATAAATGGAATCTATCCCTTCATGCGGCCTGGCGCCATGCGCGCTTTGGCCCTTTAACGAGATAGTGAATCCGTCGGCCCCCGCCATGATGGGTCCGTCGGAAAACATGATCTGGCCCACCTGGGCATCAGGCCATACATGCAGGCCCAAAATGGCCCGGACCGGAGGATTATCGAGAACACCTTCCCGGATCATAAGGGCGGCGCCTCCCTCTTCGCCCTGGGGAGGCCCCTCTTCAGCGGGCTGAAAAATGAATTTGATGTTTCCCTTGATTTGGTCCTTCATTTGATTCAATACCCGCGCGGTGCCCAATGCAATAGCGGTATGGACATCATGACCGCAAGCATGCATGATTCCGGGATTTAATGACTGATAGGACAAGCCGGTTCTTTCTTGAATCGGCAAGGCATCCATATCGGCGCGAAGGCCGATCGTGGTTTCTTCGGATCTGCCTCGCAGAATACCCACCACGCCGGTTTTGGCAACCCCGGTTTGAATGGACAGTCCCATGGAAAGCAGTTTGGAGGCGATCAGCTTGGAGGTGTCGAATTCCCGGTTGCTCAGCTCGGGATTCATATGCAGATAGCGGCGGGTTTTGAGAATCTCCGGAAGATGATTTCTAATCTCCTTGTCGATTCGTTCGGAGGTCTTTTTATCCACCGGCCAGGCTAATCCGGACGCGAACAGTATGGCCAACCCAATAGTGCAAAATCTTCGGAACCGAGGCATGAGATTATATTAGTTTTACCTGGGATTATTGTCAAATTTTGGGGGAATCAAAAATTCAGGGCGTCTTGATAAGTGCCGAAATGTTTTTTCAAAATACCGGTGATCTCTCCCAAGCTGGCTTCGGCTTTGACGCATTCCAGAATATAAGGCAGCATATTTCTTCCCTGCTTGACAGCAGAGTCAAGATCATGCAGCTTTTGCCTGCATTGACGGGATGACCGGGAGCGTCTGCGTTTTTGAAGCGCCCTGAGTTGTTCGGATTCCAGCTCATCAGGAGGATGGTATATTTCAAAATCGACATGGTCTTCTTCAGAGGAAAACCGGTTCAGGCCGACCACAATTTTATTTTTGTTTTCCAGTTCCCGCTGCTGTGTGTAGGCACTTTCATGGATTTCTTTTTGGATATAACCAGTCTCAATCGCTTTCAGCATTCCGCCCATAGCCCGGATCTTTTCCAAATAGATCTGCACATCAGCTTCCAAATCATTGGTTAATGCTTCTATGAAATATGAGCCTCCCAAGGGGTCCGCTGTATCGGCGGCTCCGCTCTCGTAAGCGATGATTTGCTGGGTACGCAGAGCCAGGCGTACTGAGTCCCGGCTGGGAAGGGCTAAGGCTTCATCCCTGGAATTGGTGTGCAGGGACTGGGTTCCGCCCAGGACCGCGGACAGAGCCTGCAGGGCTACCCGGATGGTATTGTTTTCCGGTTCTTGAGCTGTCAGCGTGACCCCGCTGGTTTGAGTGTGAAAGCGGAATTTCCAGGATTTGGGATTTTTAGCCTGGAACCGGTCCCGCATGATATGGGCCCAGAGACGGCGCGCTGCCCGGAATTTGGCGATTTCTTCAAATAAGTTGTTATGGGCGGCGAGAAAAAAGGATAACCGGGGTGCGAATTCATCGATGTCCAATCCCGCCTGTTTGGCTGCCTTTACATATGTCTCAGCATTGGCCAGGGTAAAGGCCAACTCCTGCACGGCCGTGGCGCCGGCTTCCCGGATATGGTATCCGCTGATACTCATGGTGTTCCAGCGGGGGATCCGGTCCCGGCAAAACCGGATAATGTCGGTGATGATTCTCAGCGATGGCGCCGGGGGGAAGATATATGTTCCCCGGGCAACAAATTCTTTCAGCAAATCGTTCTGGATGGTTCCAGTCAGGTCTTTTCCGGAGAGGCCGCGGGATTCCGCCAAGGCCAGATACATGGCCAGTATATGGGCGGCGGTGGCGTTGATAGTCATGGAAACAGACACCTGGTCTAAGGGAATTCCATCGAAAAGGAGCTGAATATCTTTAATGGTATCGACCGCGACTCCGACTTTCCCCACTTCACCGGAAGCTCTGGGATCATCGGAATCCAGTCCCAGCTGAGTGGGCAGATCGAAAGCGACACTCAGACCTGTTTGCCCCTGAGAGAGAAGGTATCGGTAACGCTGGTTGGATTCCCGGGCGGTTCCAAATCCGGCGTATTGGCGCATAGTCCACAGCCGGCGTCGGTACATGCCCGGATATACACCGCGGGTAAAGGGGAAAGATCCCGGGAGTCCTAATTGTTTGTCCTCCGCGAAGTGTTTCAGATCTTGGGAAGTATAGTGAGCTTTGACCGGGATGCCGGAAGCAGTTGAAACTTTATCTTGGAGTTTTTGTTTTTTATCCGGCATTTCAAGCCCTGCTCCGCAGGTCTCAGGAGGTTTTCAGATATTCAGCAAAAGCGTTCTTTCCGGCATATTTGCCTTTATCCCCCAGAATGTCTTCAATTTCCATAAGCCGGTTGTATTTTGCGACCCGTTCGCTGCGGCTGACTGATCCGGTCTTGATTTGACCGGTATTCATCGCAACGCTGAGATCAGCGATAAAGGTATCCTCGGTCTCACCGGAACGGTGGGAAATAACACAGGGATAATCATGACTTTGGGCGTATTTGATGGTCTCTATCGTTTCAGTCAGGGAACCAATCTGGTTTAATTTAATCAGGATGGAATTGGCAGCGCCTTCTTTCACACCTTTGGTGAGAATTTCCAGATTTGTGACAAAAACATCGTCTCCCACCAACTGGATTTTTTCTCCTAATTCCGCAGTCAGGGATTTCCATCCTTCCCAATCGTCTTCAGAGCAGCCGTCTTCAATGGATATAATCGGGTATCGGCCGGCCAAATCACTTAAAAACGCGATCATTTCTTTCGGGCTGCGTTTAGATCCGTCGGATTTTTTGAAATGATAGTATCCATCTTCATAAAATTCGGAAGCGGCTACATCCAAGGCCAAAAAGATATCCTCTCCCGGAGTGCAGCCCGCAGCCTGGATGCTTTCCATGATCACATCCAGCGCTTCCTGATTCGATTTTAAATTGGGAGCAAAACCGCCTTCATCGCCCACGGACGTACTGTAACC
>CAYRTV010000220.1:0-5225 GCA_964427225.1 uncultured Eubacteriales bacterium | reverse complement strand
CCGACTCATTGAGTTCCCCACATGCGTGGGGATGAACCGAAAAAAGAATGGATTTCAGAAGGGTATTAATAAGAGTTCCCCACATGCGTGGGGATGAACCGAAAAATGCTTAAATTAGTTGGAATGAGGTTTTGAGTTCCCCACATGCGTGGGGATGAACCGATTACATTTTATGATGTAGAGCATGGACAAATGAGTTCCCCACATGCGTGGGGATGAACCGGTGATGCCAAGCTGTGAAAAATGTTGGGGCGACGAGTTCCCCACATGCGTGGGGATGAACCGGTCCGGCTTTACTCGCCAGGCAAAGAACACTTGAGTTCCCCACATGCGTGGGGATGAACCGCCAGGGAATGGCCTATCATGGAAGATTTTTCAGAGTTCCCCACATGCGTGGGGATGAACCGAAGATGGAAAGGATATTAAAAGCTTTTTGGATGAGTTCCCCACATGCGTGGGGATGAACCGTCAGAACACAAATGCTTTTTTATGCGGTGGTTGAGTTCCCCACATGCGTGGGGATGAACCGTATAAAATAGAGACGGCGGCAAATGATTACCTGAGTTCCCCACATGCGTGGGGATGAACCGTCTTAAGGTTACCAGCAGACTAATAGGAGATTGAGTTCCCCACATGCGTGGGGATGAACCATTAGCGATATGAATTCAAATAAATCAGCACCAGCTTCTTAACATTGATCCACCCATTCAAATCCATTCGCTCCTTGCAACCTCCCCCCTCTCTCTCGAAGTTCGGTTACATTTTACATGATTAAATGCGCCTGCTTGATCTTTGGATTTATATATTCAATAATGATTTTAATATTCTTTTTTTAAGGAAGATAAGGAAATGGCTATCTTTGAAATTTCGAATAGTTACGCAAAAAGAATTAAGCTAAGTGAATTTACTACCGACTGGCAGAATCGATACCTTAGCCATTTCAGAGGATAATAATCCAGTAATTATTGAATATAAAAAATCAGCATCTTCTGATCAAATAAATCAGAGTCTTTACTACTTGCACTGGATTCAAGATCATAAGGGCGATTTCCAGGTTGAAGTAAACAGGGCATTGAATGAGAGAGCAAGAGTGGATTGGTCGGAAATTCGAGTTATATGCTTAGCACCGGAATTTAAGAAATATGATATCCATGCCGTGCAAGTAATGAATGCAAATATTGAACTTTGGAAGTACAAATTTTACGAAAACTCGATATTAAGTATCGAAGAGGTTTTTAGACGAACTAAATCGTTGAATTCAAGAAGAGATCAGACTATAAATAGTAAGAATCCAATCATGGTGGAAGCGGGGAAAAAAGCAGCATTAACCAGAAAAACAGCTGTATATAATATTGAAGATCATTACAAACACCTTAACCAAAACATTTCAGAGCTTTTTAATACCATACGGGATCACATAATTTCATTGGATGATTCTATTGAAGAATCGCCAAAAAAAAATTATATTGCCTATAAAACCAGCCAAGATTTTGTATGTCTAGAAACTCAAAAAAGAAGAATAAAACTCTATCTTAAGTTAGACCCTGATGAGATAGAACCTTTGCCTGTTCAGGGAAGAAACGTGAGAAACATTGGACATTTCGGAACCGGGGATTTTGAATTAACAATAAATAGCCTGCAGGATTTTGAAGAAACAAAAAGATTTATCAAGGATGCCTATAAAAATATCGGAGGATGATATTTCCAATTTTGAATTTGTTTCGAAGAATGCCATAATATTCGTGCCTGGGATAAAACAGTTTAATAGAGAAACCGGTGGATGTTTCTGCCCGATTTGAATTGGATCATTTTTTACGTTCATTGACTTTTCCCTTAAGCTTTTCAACAGCAACCAGATTTTCTCTTCCCATCCCTCCCTCTCACAAGATATAATAATACTAACTCGACTCATGGGGAAAATTCGAAGCGGAGGAAAGAAATGAAAAAGGGAGTTTATCTGGTTATTGCTTATATGCTGATTGTCCTTTTGCCTGTCGTGGTGGCGCTTCTGACCGGTCCGGGCGGACAAGGATTTATCATCAACGTGGCTAAGAACCTGGCATTAATGGCATTCGCTATTCTGATTCTGCAGGCGGTGCTGGCAGCACGATTTAAATGGCTTTCCCGGCCTTTCGGCTTTGATATTGTCATCCGCTACCACCGGAATATCAGTATTTTCACCGGGGTCATCCTGCTGCTCCATCCGCTTTTAATCATTATCGGCAGCGGGGACTGGAGTCTGTTGTGGAGCGGCGGTCTTTTTGTTTGGCTGGGAAAGATAACTCTCGTTTTGGTGATTATTAATATTCTGACCAGTGTTTACCAAATGAAGATCAATTTAAAATTTGAACGCTGGCGGGTATTCCATGACATTATCGGCCCCGCCCTTTTGGTTCTGGCCTTCATTCACAGCTGGAATATCGGGGGTGATTTGCAGGGCACCTGGATGCAGGCCTTATGGATTTTTTTGCTGGGAACCGCGGTGCTGGTGTTTATTTATCACCGCTTTATCCGCCCTTGGCGGTTAAGCCGGCATCCCTATGAAGTGACGGATGTAAAAACTGAAGCAGAAAATGTCTGGACAGTCAAAATGAAGCCCCAGGAGGGCCGAAAAAGATATGATTATATTCCGGGGCAATTCCAGTTCATTACATTTCTCAGAAACCGGGGGCTGCCCGAAGAAGAACATCATTGGACTATCTCATCCAGTCCTACACAGGAAGGGTTTGTGACATCCACCATAAAAGCATTGGGCGATTTTACGGCCACTGTTGGAAAGACTAAGCCTGGAGACAAAGCTGTTATCCACGCTCCCTTCGGCCGCTTTTCCTATCTTTTCCATCCGGAAGAAAAAGAACTGGTGTTTATCGCCGGGGGTGTGGGGATCACGCCGCTTATGTCTATGCTTCGCTATATGCGGGATAAAAAGGAAAGCAGGCCGGTGACACTGTTTTATGGCGGGCCCAATCAAAAATCCGTTGTATTTTACGACGAGCTTAAGGAAATTGAACAGGAAGGAATTCCTAAGTTGACATTTGTTCCCGTGCTTGAGAAACCCGGAAGCGACTGGGACGGCGAAACCGGATTTATAGATAAGGAAACGATTCAAAAATATGTGGATACGGACAAAAAGGATACCGGATATTACTTGGTTGGTCCGCCTCCGCTGCTGTACAAAAGCATCGATAACCTGCATGAACGAGGTGTTGACGATAAACGTATCCACCTGGAAATATTTTCATTTCTGGATTGAAGGAGGATGGAATGAGGAAGAAAAATTTAAAGAATGTAACGTTCGTGCTCGCTGTGGTTTTTATTTTAGCGGCCGTATTGGCGGCAGTCATTCGCAAGCCTCAAGGAGAGGTCAAAGAACATCCCCATTATAAAGCCGATATTTTGCCGGTTTTTCAAAATAATTGCACTTTGAGCGGTTGCCACGATGCAGCGGGCACCGCCGGCTTGATTCTGCTTCCGGAAGAGGCGTATTCCGATTTAGTCGGAGTGAAGTCCCTGAACGAACCGGAATTTATACGGGTGGAGCCCGGAGACGCCGAAAACAGTTATCTAATAATAAAGATGGAAGACCGTCAATCCGTTGGAGCGCATATGCCCCGCGGCAGTGGTCCGCTTTCAGACGAAACGATTCAGACCATCAAAAACTGGATCGACCAGGGGGCGGAAAAGGGGCATTAATCAAACCTAATATGTCCTCCTGAGGCCTGCGGCCGCAGGCCGTGAGGATCTCAAGGTGCATCGCCCATGGAATCGGCTCCGCCTTATCCGGCTATCCCGCAGCTGGATTTCTGATTGACTTTTTACGGCTTCAATTATAGATTCAACAGCATGCGCCGAAAAATCATTGTTCATACTCTGGTGATTCTTTTCTTCCTGGCGGCCGCATTCGCGGCTTATCCGGATTTGTTTTTTCATTTTTCAAACCGAATTCCCGGCGGGGAGAATATGGATGCTCAGCTCCATCTGAGTATTATCGACTGGACCTTCAGCTCTCATCTGCCCGGACTATACCACCTCCCCATATTCTATCCGCTGGCCTACATGCGGGCGGGCAATCAACCGCTGTTGTTTCAGTCAGCGGTTTTTAAGGTGTTTAACTGCCTGGGGTTAAACATGGAATCCAGCAACAATTTATATATCCTCCTGGCTTGGATTTTCGGAGCATACGGCTGTTTTTTGCTCTGCCGGGAGTTTACAGGCGGTTTTTTTATTCCGCTTATTTTCGCGTCCATCATGATTGTCCATCAGATTCATTTTTTATTCATCAACTGGCTGAACTTCATGTCGTTTTTCTTTTTTCCTTTCATTCTGTTCTTTTTTATTCGGTACCTGAGAACAAAAAAAGAAATCTATGCGGCGGCTGCGGCGGGTTTATTCATACTGCAAATCACGGCGTCATTATATTACGGATTTTTTTCCTGGGCCTTTTTTCTTCCGCTGCTGCTGCTGGCTTCGCTGATGCTGGGCGGGCTTACTCTGAAAGAAATGAAAACCTGGCTGTTGTATGCGTTGGCCGGCGCGCTGATCATTGTATTTTTATTCCTTCCCTACCTAAATGCGCAATCCCGCCTGAGCAAGGAATCGGGCTTTCAGGCTGCTCCAGCCGATCTTATTACCGCGGAGAGTCTTTTTCACTATACTAAAATCTGGGACGCTTTGTTCGAAAAAGATCCGGAAGCGGCGATCTATTATTTTCCCGGTTTTGTTTTCACTTTTTTTCTAATGGCCTATTTTGTTTCTTTTACGGAGCAAAGAAAGCTGAAATATGCGATGCTTGCCGCACTGTTTTTATTGGCGGTCATGCTTAGCCTGTTGGTTTATATCAGCCCTGCAGCCCTCGATTATGGTTTTTTAATCTTGTTGATATCAATCATCTCAATTATCGGATTTCATTGGAAAGAAATCGCCCTTCTGGAAAAAATTCTCATGCTCGCCCTTTTTTTCTATTTCTTGGTTTTCATATATTTTCCTCACATTCCGGGGCTGAAGTCCTTCAGCTTGTACGGTTTTATCCAGCAGGCCGTTCCGGTTTTAGGTGCCGGTTTGAGGAAAGCCAAGCGGGTTCTATTCCTGCTGGCCCCGTTCATGACGGTATTCGCTTCTCTCGGCGCGGCCCGGCTGCTGCGTTTCCAGCAGGGTAAAGAGACAAAAAAAGCGGCGGTTTTGGGGTTGATTTTTTTTTTTTTCTTTTTTGAAAAAATTTGCCCTGA
>CAYRTV010000219.1:0-5234 GCA_964427225.1 uncultured Eubacteriales bacterium | reverse complement strand
GGAGCATCTGCCAGATCCTCTCGGGCAAAGTCATCCGGAAGTACAGAGGAGTCTGGACGAATAAAAAGATATTCGCCTTCCAGCCGCAGTTCAGGGAGGACCAGCCGCATAAAATCCAATGAACGTTCCTCCCTTAACCGGAATTCCGCCGTTTCCAGCCGGGAGCGGCGGAATGTCTCCTCTTCCCGTACCATCTTGAATAACAAAAGGTCTTCCCGCTATATCACCGGCCGGTCCGCTTCCCCTGTCCGCGGACAATCCGCTTCTTCCCGGCGCAACGTTTCCAGCCGTTCCTCCGGAAACATCCGGAACCGCTCTTCTTCTGTGAGGGCAAGGCCCTCACCTTCAAGACGGTCACCGTCCGTATCCCGCTCCAGTTCGCGGATTTCCTCCCCCCGGTCTTCCATATCCAGCTCCCGGACGAAGTCCAGCCGCACCAGCGGTCGGAGTATCTCCCGGGTTTCCCGCAGCCGTTCCAGCCGCACCAGCGGACGGAAATCAAGTTCACGTTCATCCGGAACAAAGAAGCGAAAGAAGTGAATAACCAGTTATGGCAGTTTAAATTCCTAATCCAATATCGATGAAAAACTGAATTTATGTCTTTACTTTTGACTTTCGGAATGATATAAAATAACCTAATTTAATAAGAAAGAAGAGTTTCCCTTTGATGAAGATTTTCTTTCTTGCAGAACCTTTGATTTAATGCTTTTGGAGGTATAAGTTATGGCTATCATGAATGGCAACCTGAAAAAGATACTCCCTCTTCTCAGCCTGACCCTTTTTGCTTGTGTGCTCGTGCTGGCATCTGTTGCGTGTCAGCAGGGTGAAGAAGCGGCGCAGCAAGAAATGGAAATGGAAGAAGGAGTTGTTGAATTTGAAGGCACCGTCAAAGTCGCGGTCAGCAAGTATATCTATATTCCTGAAGCTCGAGGCTTTGACATCGTCCTCAAAGGCGATGTTCAAGGAGGAGCTGAGAGCCTCGTGGGGCAGACTGTAAGGGGTTCCGGAAAGGTTAATACGGATATTCCTTCCATGCTGATTGCCGACATTATCGAAGTGCAGGAGAATGATACTTGGGCAAATGTCTATACGCGGACCGATGAATCGATGGTAGTTGAAGATTATGTCACTCTTCCGGAAAGAGAAGAATTCCAGCAGCTGCAGGATCTGTCATATGATAAAAAAACGGTTTGGGAAGAAGCGGAAAAGGCCAAGATATACGGCGTGCTGGAGCAGCCTGAAGAGGCGGAAGCAGGAGAGCAGCCTGAAGTGGAAGCCGCTCCTCAGGTCATGACCGTGCTGGACCCGGAAGACAACGATGAGATTGGCAAGGTCATCATTGATAATATGACGGATTTTGCCAAGTTTTATATTCAAAAATTGCAGTTATTCGATGAATTCTGGTTTTATGTCAATATTAAAGAAACCGTCGACTGGAGTGTCCGCCGGAGAACCCGTGAGATGTTCCATGCCGATGTTGTTTTCGCAGGACTTTTTTAAGTCTTAAGTCCTGCTCATAGGCTTAATTCATAAATATTTTTTAAGGGCCCTGAAAAAGGGCCCTTTTTTTATTTAGATTGTTTTTGGATCTGTTTATCCATATCCGGATGCTGCCTGTGAAAACCGGTTTCCTGTTGATACACATGGGCGGCCCGGAGGACCCGGCCTTCCCGATAAAGATCCCCGGTAAAGGAAATACTGAGAGGATGGCCATCTTCATCAAACCCGGTAGGAACCACAACGGAAGGGTGCCCGGTGAGGTTAGTCAGCAATAGATTTGAGCTCCCGAAAAAAGATGGTGCGACATAGATATCCACTGTTTTCATTTTTTCCGCCATTTGCTGCACCAGGATGGAACGAAGACGATTGGCCTGAATATATTCCACCGCCGGGATCATGCGCGCTTGCC
The DNA here is from genome assembly GCA_964427225.1 of uncultured Eubacteriales bacterium. Classification (GTDB taxonomy): domain Bacteria; phylum Acidobacteriota; class Aminicenantia; order Aminicenantales; family Aminicenantaceae; genus CAYRTV01. Next base: position 3,325 of record CAYRTV010000219.1, on the reverse strand, counting down.
GGAAAAGATTTGGCCAGGCATTCCGGGCCTGCCGAACCAATAGGTCATCTTTACCGCTGCGGGTTAATTCATCAAAAGCGGCGGCGGCTTCCGCAATCAGGATAAAACGCATGGCATTAACCGGCATGTCGGGCAAGCTGAAGGGGATGAGTTCCACACCTAATTCCCGCAGAACATCTAAAACTGCTTCTTCCTTTTGTCTTTCCGATTTATCCTTTTCAAAAGCCTGCTTAATGTAGCCGATCCGCAATCCGGTGAGATCCTGTTCCGGATCCCACTCGAAAGGAATATTCTTAACCGCCGGATCGTGGCCATCGGGACCGTATATGGCGTGAAAAACCAAAGCGCAGTCTTGAGCGCTGCGGCAAATGGGGCCGATTTTGTCCATGCTCCAGCTTAATGCCATTGCGCCATGGCGGCTGACCCGTCCAAAAGTAGGACGCAGTCCGGTAACGCCGCAGCGGGAGGAAGGAGACAAGATGGAACCGTGGGTTTCGGTCCCGATTGAAAAACCCACCAGGCCGGCGGCTGTGGCTGCAGCCGAGCCTGCTGAAGAGCCGCTGGATCCTTGCTCCAAATCCCATGGATTGCGGGTGCTTCCCTCATACCAGACGTTTCCCATTGCTAAAGCACCCATTGATAATTTAGCGACTAAGACTGCTCCGGCTTCTTCCAGCCGCTTGACGACAGTAGCGTCATAATCAAAAATCTGATCTTTATACGGCATTGCCCCCCAGGTGGTGCGGATGCCCTTGGTTGCCAGCAAATCCTTGGCGCCCCATGGTATTCCGTGCAATGGCCCCCGCCAGCGGCCGGCGGCGATGTCCCGGTCAGCGGCGGCGGCTTGTTCCAAAGCCACTTCTTCAGTCAAAGTTATAACGCATTTTAAATCGTTTCCGTATTTTTTAAGCCGTTCTAAGTACAACCGGGTCAGCTGCTCGGAGGTGATTTTTCTTTGATAAAGCAGGCGGGCTAAACTGGAGACAGGATAAAAAGCCAGTTCTTCGGGGTCATCCGGCAAGTCCACCGGAATGCCCGGATCGAAAACGAACTTCTGTTCACCGGGGCCGGCTTCAACTCCCGGCGGTACCGGATCAAAATACAAAGCAGGCGGGACCCCGTTGGGGATATCCGATTCCCTGAGGGTTTTATAGGAAGATTGATACTGTTTCAATCCCGGGATCATCATTTCCCGCTCTTCGGATGTTAAATCAAGCCCTATCATTCTTTCAGCCGCTTTGATATGGGCCGCGGATATGTCCGGCTCCGGCTTTAAAAAGATTAAGTAGACGGCGGCTGCTGCCGCCGCCAGCAATACAACCATAATAAAGATGGTGAATTTTTTCATGAATCCTCCTTGGAATTACGGTCTTGTTTTTTAAACAGCCATTTAAAAACCGCTGCGCCGAGAAAAATGGATAAAAGAATCCAAAAAATGGAAAATGAATAATCGGCCCAATGCCCGATGATATGCGTGCTGAACCCGATCAAAATCAAAACGGCGGTAACGGCAATGGAAATAAGCACCGGCCAGATGACAAGGGAAGCACATCCTTCTTTTTCGTGTTCTTCCGGATATTGTCCCCGTTCCTCGGGAAGATTGCTTTGTTCCGGTTCCCAGTAAATGTGACCGCATTTGGGACACCGTGAGTCACCAGGAGGAACCGGATGGTCGCAATGAGGGCATTTTCTCATAATTTCAACCAGGGGCTTAAGCGTCTTCATCTCTTCAGAATTATAGTAAAGAGTTAACGGTGAAGAGTAAAGCGAAAAACCGAAATATGATAAAATTGAAATATGAAAACAATCAACATACAAACCAATGAACATAATGAGTTTATTGACATCACTTCCGAAGTCCAGCAGGCGGTCAAGGAAGCGGGGGTGGCAAGCGGGCTCTGTGTTGTTTATGTGCCGCATACCACAGCCGGGGTGACCATCAATGAAAATGCCGATCCTTCCGTTCCGAGAGACATTTTAATGGCTTTGCGCAAGGCGGTTCCGGATTCTTTGGATTATTCCCACACCGAGGGCAATTCACCCGGACATGTGAAATCCAGCCTGGTGGGCTGTTCCAGTCAGGTACTTGTTGAAAACAGCCAATTGCAGCTGGGAACCTGGCAAGGCATTTTTTTCTGTGAATTTGACGGCCCCCGCAGCCGGAAATGCCGTATCTCCTTAATTTCAAGGGAGAGTTAACAGAGGGGTTAATTCTTTTCCGAGATTAGTTTCATTCCGGTAAATAATGCCTTTCATGCCGAGGCTGACCGCAGCCTTGACATTCGGCTCTAAATCATCGATAAATACGGCTTCTTCTGCTGATACTCCGGCACGCTCCAGCGCGGTTTTGTAAATATCCAATTCCGGTTTTAGGCTCCCGGTTTCAAATGAGAGAATATACTCATCAAAGATGAACATTTCCGGAAAAGTGGTTTGTATATATTCGAAGTGGATGGTGTCGGTATTGGACAAAAGCACCATTTTTTTGCTGTCTCTATATTCACAGAGCGTATCCAGCACCTTTCGGTTTAAGGAGAAGATATCCCGGTACATGGTTATAAATTCCTGCGGCTCAATATCCGCGTCAATAAGGCGGGACATTTGTTTAACATATGCTTCCGGCTCCAGCTTCCCCCGGGAGAAATCCTGAATCAAATCAATATGGTTTTCCAGAATGATGAGGATTTTTTTCGGCGAATGAGGAGAAAAATCCGCAGCCTTGCGGATGAATATCATATGATCAAAGGTTAGAATCACGTTTCCCATATCGGAAATAATTGTGCGAATCATGTTGCTCCTTTCTTGTTTCTTATAGTAAAGTGATCTTCCCCCGAAAATGCGGACACCCTAATAAGTTTGAGATGCATGTTTAAAGTATTCGAAAGGGCTTAGATAATTCAATGATGAGTGCCTCCGTCGACGATTATAAAATATTTCAATGTAATCGAAAATACTTTTCTTAGCCTGAGCTCTGGTATGGAAGATCTCATTGAAGAGCAACTCTCTTTCTAGTAAGCCAAAGAATGACTCCATCATCGAATTGTTATAACAACTTAGGCTCATGCTTTGGCGGATCTCCCATACCTTAAGCATTTTCACCGCCTCTTCGCTTCCATACTGGCTGCCTCTGTCAGAATGGAATATCAATCCGGGCTGAGGGTTGCGTTTGAACAAAGCCTTTCTCAGAGCGCTTGTGAGCAACTCTTTTTTGAGATAAGGACGTAAAGACCACCCTATGATCTCCCGGTTAAAAACCTCCATCACAGCTGCCAGATACAGCCAGCCTTCCCAGGTCCAGATGTACGTAATGTCCGAGACCCATTTT
>CAYRTV010000218.1:0-5243 GCA_964427225.1 uncultured Eubacteriales bacterium | reverse complement strand
ATTGAAAAGATAACCTTTTCCGGTAATGAATTTTTCTCAGCGGATAAGCTGCAGGATGAAATCGAATCCCGTTCCGGAGGAGGCTATTACCAGCCGCAGCTGCAGAATGATGTCGAAAAGCTGGAGACTTTTTACAGGGACCAAGGATTTCGCGATTTTGATATTCGGCTTGACTTTCAAATTGAAGAGGAAAACCTGTATGCGGTTCAGTTCCATATCGAGGAAGGGCGCCGGGTAAAAATTGAAAATATCATCATCACCGGCAATGAGGTCACCCGTAGAAACACCATAATGAGAGAAGTTTTATTAGATTCGGGGGATTTCGCCTTTTATGAACAAATCCGTATTACCAAAAGACGCTTGGAAAACCTGGGTGTTTTTTCAGAGGTGAATATAGAAGAGATATATCTTTCTCCGGAACGGATCAACCTGCTGATCAATCTCAGAGAAGGCGAAAGAAACTATGTCAGCTTGGGGATTGGACTGGAGACAAAAAATGAGCCCCGTTCCTTTGACATTTGGAATAATGTCGTGCGGCTCCGGGGAACTACGGAATTTATCCGCGGGAACATCTTCGGAACTGCCGCACAGTTGAGTTTAGTGGGCCAGTTAAGTATTAAAGAAAAAAGAGCTGTGGTGATTTGGGAACAGCCGTATTTTTTTGGGATTCCGGTGGAAACTTTTTTCAACGCCTGGTTGGAACAGGAGGAGCGGAAGAGCTACAGTTATGACCGCCGGGGGGTCAGCCTGTCGGCGATTCGTTCTTTATCCGGAGATAAAGACCGCCTGCTTATGCTGACGTTCCGGTATGCCCGCACCTCTTTATTTAATTTACAGATCGCTGAATCCGGGGTGGATCGCCAGTTTTTTCCTTTTTCCGCTACTTCGGTTTCCGGCAGTTATATTTTGGACAGGCGGAGCGATCCTTTTAATCCGGAATCAGGTTTCTTTTTCTCTACCGCGCTGGATTGGGCCTATCCCCTGTTTAATTCCGAATCGGATTATCTTAAGTTATTTGCAAAATATCAGCACTTTTTTTCTTTGACGCCGGGATTAAACTTTTCTTTAACGTCCCGGCTGGGCCTAGGCCGGGGGCGAATGCCCATTCATGAACGGTTTTTCGGGGGCGGCAGCAATTCTTTCCGCGGAACGGAATTCGATGAACTGGGGCCGAAAGATCCTCAATCAATTAAACCCGTCGGGGGGAAAGCTTTGCTGTTGTTTAATGTTGAACTCTTTTTTCCCCTTCTGTCTCAAATGCCGAATCTGAACGGCGCAATATTTTATGATGTTGGAAATGTTTTTTCGAAACGCAGGCAAGTTGCGTTAAACGGATTGGAAAATGCCCTGGGTTTTGGACTGAGATACCGGACTCCTTTGGGCCCAATCCGGCTTGAATTGGCTTGGAATCTGGATCCCCCGCCGGAAAAACAAAATCCCCTGGTTATTATCACCATAGGAAACGTGTTCTAAAATGATAAAACGGTCTGCAGTTATACTTATTATGTTTTTATGGGCTCCACCGGTGCCGGCGGCTGAGATTGTCGACGGGATGGCTGCTGTTGTCAATCAGAACATCATAACATTAACGGATGTCCGCATTGTCCGGGCTTTTCAAATATATGAAGCGGATAAAAGTTCGGCCATAACCAATCAATGGGTATTGGATAAACTGATTGAGAGAAACCTGCTCATCCAGCTTGCCGGGGCGGAAGATGCAGTCAGTGAAGAAAAGGTCAATGCCTATTTTACCGGCCTGCGAAGCCGGTTGGGGGAAAGTGAGTTCCGCCGGCTCCTGCTGGGCTTCGGGATGACGGCACGCGACTTACGGCCATACGCCGCAGATGCTGTGCTGCATCATTTGATCCTGGCCGAACGATTCAGTCAATCGGTGGTAGTCAGTCTGAGAGAAATGGAAGATTACTACCGGAATGTGTATCTGCCCGCTCTTGCGGAAGACCAGGAACCCGGAGCCATGCTGGATATATTGGATGAAATAGAGGATGCTATCCGGCAGGATAAAATTCAAACCCGGGTGGCTGCCTGGATTTCCAGTTTCAAAGAAGAAGCGGATATTCAAATTTTTATGGATGATTACCCGGAATTCTTTGACTGACCAGAATTCCGCAGCGGTTCATCTTTTAAGTCATTTTCTCTTTTTACTTTTCCCTCATTTCGAACTAATGATAAAATATAAACATAGAAATACAGGAGGAGATTGCAATATGCCGAAAACAGCATTTTTATTCCCCGGACAGGGATCTCAGCAAGTCGGAATGGGACGGGAATTATTCGAAACCTTCTCTCAGACCAGAGAAATCTTTGATGAAGCGGATGACATTCTGGGTTTTCCAATCTCCCGTCTCTGCTTTGAAGGACCTGAAGAAGATCTGAAGTTAACTGAAAATACGCAGCCGGCTTTGCTGATTGTAAGTACTGCGGTCTATCGCTTATTGGGCTATGAGCCACTGTTGGCAGCCGGACACAGTTTAGGTGAATATTCCGCCCTGGTGGCGGCCGGGTCCTTATCCTTTCCGGATGCGCTGCAGCTGGTCAGAAACCGGGGAAAATACATGCAGGAGGCTGTGCCGGTTGGGGAAGGCGCCATGGCGGCGGTTTTGGGCCTCAGCTATGAGCAAGTCACGGATAAATTGGAAAAATTCAGGGGAGGTGTAGTAGAAGTAGCCAATTGGAACAGCTATGACCAGGTCGTCATCTCCGGGGAGAAAGATGCGGTCCGGCAAGTCCTGGAGGAAATGGACGCTCCGAAATCCATTATGCTGCCGGTCAGCGCTCCCTTTCATTGCCGCATGATGAAACCGGCCGAAGAACGCCTGGCCTATGATTTAAGACAGGTGGAATTTAAGGATCTGCGTTTTCCGGTTATCACCAATGCGGATGCCCGTATCATAAAAGAAGGAGAGTCCGCCCGGGATGCCCTTCAGCGGCAGGTGACGGCTCCTGTTTTATGGACCGGGTCCATGGAGATTTTTAATAATGAAGAGATTGATCTGGTGATGGAATTGGGTTCGGGCAAGGTTTTAGCCGGATTGCTGAAGCGGATTGCCCGCAAGTGGGAGACACGCCCGGATATTCATAATATTGAGGAACCGGAAGGATTAGAGTAGGCGAAGCAGATACTTTTCCCCTGAAAAAGTCAAAAATGTCATCCTGAGGCGTCGGAAAAAGCCGATACCGCTTCATTCAGTCAATTCAGATAAGATGACCGAGGCTTTCCGCAATGATGGTGGGTTTGTACTCCAAATTATCCACATCTTTCGCTGTGGTTTCACCGCTCAGGACCAGAATTGAATCACATCCGGTGCGCCGGGCCAATTCCATATCCGTGTAGATACGGTCTCCGCACATCACCGCTTCGCGGGGTTCGGCTCCATGTTTCCTTAAAATGTGGGTGATCATTTCCGGATTGGGTTTTCCGAAAATCTTTTCCGCCTTGCATCCCGTTGCTGTTTCCAGTAAAACCAACATGGCCCCGGCATCCGGGATGGGGCCTTCGGGAGTCGGGCACACCAAGTCAGGATGACTGACAAGCAGGGGCGTCTCATTCTGCATGAAGAGCGCGGCGTTTCGCAGTTTTTTATAATTCAGTTCCGTATCAAAGCCCAGCACAACATATTCAGGTTTTTGAGATTCGGTTTGGATATCTTCGGCCTGAAACATTTGCCGCATTGAAGCGGTTCCCAGCAAAAATATTTGCCGGCATTTTTTTTGCTTTAAATAATTGATAACCCCGTCTGTCGACAAAAGAATACTCTCTTCCCCGGCCGGTATTCCCAACGCAGCCAGTTTTTTAACGTAATCCTGTTTGGAACGGGAGGAGTTATTGGAAAGAAAATAAAATGGAATATTTTCCCGGACCAACAGCCCGATAAAATCCGGCACCCCCCTAATAAGCCGGTCACCCAGGTAGATGGTTCCGTCCAAATCCATGAAAACGACCTTTTTATTTTTCAAAACGGCATTAAGCATGACCAGGGCTCCAAATGTTTTATATATTCAGATTATTCGAGTGATGTTTGTTTGATTGCGGAAACGGCGGATTGCACGTATTCCACTGCGGAAGACAGGGTCACAATGATTAAAATCCAGGATAAAGCATAAAAGCTCCATCTTCCGAGTGCGGGCCAGTACCAGGGTCCGGCCAGAGCCAGGAAAGCTCCAACTGCCTGAAACAAGGCTTTAATTTTACCGCTCTTTTTCGCAGAGACAGAAAGTTGCTTTTTTGCCAGAATAATACGTGAATAGGCGACCGTCACATCCCGCAGCGCCATGCACAGCGGCAGCAGGAATAAGACCCGGTGGGATGCGGCTAGAGAGAAATATACAATAAGCCGCGAGATGCTGTCTGCGTATGGATCCAGAGCGGCCCCGTATTCCGATGTCAAATCATATCTGCGGGCCAGCACTCCGTCAAAAAGATCCGTTGCCTCAATCAATGCCAGGACTGCAAATGCAGCCAGGAGCCGGTTGACTCCGGGTTCACCAAGAAGCACCAAAGCCGCGAATAAGCCGGCTAAAGGGATGCGGATCACTGTCAAAATCTGAACAAAAATATAACCGGTTTTACGTTGAGCGTTATTTTGCATGGATCAAAAATATTAAACTTAATTTCACATTTAGTATATATCTTTAAATCGTAAATATGCAAGATATCCCGCCGTAATTAAAAAATTTATTGTCAGGACCGACCAGTTCATAAAACAGGCATACCAGTGCTCTCCCATTAAGTCATACAGGGAAAGACCGATAACGGCGTAGTTAATTCCCAATATAATCCGGGCTATTCGAGGGTAGCGGTCAAAAAAATAGAGCGTGGTCATTATGCCCAGAGTCGCGGAAATAAAGGTGTAATCCCAGCCTAGAGGAGAAACCAGGGGAATACAGGTCAGCAGCAGAGCGCCTTCGAGCACTGCAGGCTGTTCCAGGGAGCGCCCTTTCCACATCATCCATAAAACCAGACCGGCCAGCAGGAAAATGATCACCGCAGCCGGGATGAAAGCCCGCCCGGGGGTTCCTGAATGTTTTGTAAAAAAGGCTATCAGGGAAACATTGTCCTGCGATGAAAAAAGCAGGGGAGTGGAATGGGACAGTGTTTCATACCATTCTGAGAGCACAATAAGGCTGCCTTTGAATCCATAATAATAAGAAGGCAGCATAACGGCCGCGGTTAAGAAGGCAAGACCGGCCGCCAAAGGGATAATACATTTTTTCACCACCCAGTA
>CAYRTV010000217.1:0-5249 GCA_964427225.1 uncultured Eubacteriales bacterium | reverse complement strand
ACCGCTATGCCCGCGGAAGAACTCCTTCCGCATGTTAAGGCCCATTGGGACAAAGCAGGACTATGGTCGGATGAATTAGAAGGCCCGCACCGCGGCCGGCTTTTAAAGCTCCTGGATCTGCTGAAGACCAGGAGCCGGCGGATCAGCGATTTTGTTCCGCGGGGCCGCCCCTTCCTAAGCGATGACTTTCCCATGGATGCGAAGGGGACGAAAAAGCATCTGAATGACGGCAGGCTTATTCAATTTCTGCCAATATTATGTGCTGATTTTAAGAAAATGGATGATTTTACAGCGGACAATATCGAATCGGGCCTGAGAAACCGCGCTGACCGGGAAGGCGTAAAAGCCGCCTTTTTCATCCATGCTTTGCGCATGATTGTTTTAGGCATGCCGGTCAGCCCGGGAATGTTTGAAGTTCTTGAGCTTATTGGAAAAGAAAAGACGATTGAACGGGTGGAGAATTATTTCAAAGCTGAAAATAAGTCAAAAGTGAGAAGTCAAAAGTGAAAAGTGAAAAGTGAGCCAGAAAGAGGATGAACGATACATTTGACCGGATGATAATGACATTTCAGGATTATGCAAAGGCCTGAGGAATGGGCCGTAAGCTAACCTGAACTATTCACGGGTCGAGATTGCTGCAGATGCCCTGCACCAAAGTTTTGTTGCGAGGCCTGCGGAGCAGGCCGTGGCAACCGTAGACGACTAGATTCTCAAGAACGAAGCCGTGTAAGTTCCTTACGTCGCTTCGCTCCTCAGGACCCCGTCTGTAGGATAAAAAAATTGCGATTAAAAGAAAAATACGAAAATGAAAAACTTTCCATTTGAACTTTCAATAAAAATCATGTTAATTGTTGAAAAAAAGAAATTGTCAAAACATCGCAATTCTTTTATGAATAATTAAGGCTAAGCAATAAAGGAGGCGGAAATGGTCAATAAAAACAATATCCGGGCGCCGCGGGGCAGCCGCTTGAACACCAAAGGCTGGGGACAAGAGGGCGCTCTCCGGATGCTGATGAATAATTTGGATCCGGAAGTGGCTGAAAACCCGAAAGAACTGATTGTTTATGGAGGAACGGGAAAAGCCGCCCGTAATTGGGACTGTTATCATGCCATCGTGGACAGCCTGAAAAAATTGGAAAATGATGAAACTCTTTTGGTGCAGTCAGGAAAGCCGGTTGCTGTTTTTCAGACGCATGACCAGGCCCCGCGGGTTTTAATCGCCAATGCACACATTGTTCCCAAGTGGGCGACCTGGGAGGATTTCAGGCGTTTAGAGCACGCCGGATTGACAATGTACGGCCAAATGACGGCCGGCAGCTGGATTTATATCGGGACCCAGGGCATACTGCAGGGAACGTATGAGACTTTGGCTTCCGCCGCGAAAATCCATTTCAACGGATCACTCAAAGGAAAATTAGTGGTGACCGCAGGCCTGGGGGGCATGGGAGGAGCCCAGCCTCTGGCTGTCACCATGAATGAGGGGGTGGCCCTGGTCGTAGAAGTTGACAAGGAACGCATACAGCGGCGCTTGAAGACTCATTATGTGGACACCATGACCGAAGACCTGGATGAGGCTCTTGATCTGGCGGAGAAGGCTTTAAAACAGGAAAAACCGCTGTCTGTCGCCTTGCTGGGAAATGCGGCTGATATCTATCCGGAAATGCTGGAACGGAATGTGGTTCCGGATATTCTGACCGACCAGACCTCCGCTCATGATGAGCTCAACGGCTATGTCCCGGCGGGCATACCTTATGAGGACGCCCTGCAGCTGAGAAAAGATAATCCGGATGAATATATAAAACGGGCCTATGAATCCATAGCCGCGCATGTGCAGGCAATGCTGGATATGCAGAAAAAGGGAGCCAAAACCTTTGACTACGGCAATAATATCAGGGGACAGGCCCAGAAAGCCGGCGTCACCAATGCCTTTGATTTCAAAGGATTTGTTCCGCTATATATCCGGCCGTTGTTCTGCCGGGGCAAAGGGCCCTTCCGCTGGGCGGCCCTGAGCGGAAAACCGGAAGATATTCACGTTACCGATGAAGCGGTCCTGGAGCTGTTTCCGGAGGACGAAGCCTTGGCCCGCTGGATCAGAAAAGCACAGAAGCAAGTCGAATTCCAGGGTCTGCCTTCGCGTATCTGCTGGCTCGGTTACGGCGAAAGGGCACGTTTCGGGGATGTCATTAACCATCTGGTGCGGAGCGGCAAAATCAGTGCCCCTGTCGTGATTGGAAGGGATCATTTGGACACCGGCTCTGTAGCTTCGCCTTACCGGGAGACAGAAGGGATGAAAGACGGCTCAGATGCGATTGCGGATTGGCCGATTTTGAATGCGCTTCTCAATGCTGTAAGCGGGGCTTCCTGGGTATCCGTCCATCATGGCGGGGGAGTTGGCATCGGCTTGTCCATCCATGCGGGTATGGTCATAGTGGCGGACGGAGATGACAAAACGGCTCATCGCTTGCAGCGGGTTCTCACTGTTGACCCCGGTTCGGGAGTGGTCCGGCATGCGGACGCAGGTTATGAAGAGGCCGTAACATTTGCGGAGGAAAAAGACATTAAGCGCCCGATGAAGTAACCCAAAACGCAAAACGTAAAAAGCAAAAAGCAAAAAGCAAAATGTAAAACGCTAAAAGACTTTTCTCTTTTCTCTTTTTACCCCAACCAAGCGGCACAAGACCCTCGTGGGCTGCAGGCGCTGCCATTTTTAACTTCATTCACGTAAACATTCATATCCCCAATGTATAGAATAATTGACAGTCTGATGCTTTTTTATACATACATGATCAAGCAAAAATTAATTAATTGACTTTTTAACAATAACATATAAAATTTTCGAAACAGGGTGGGTAATGGCACGCTAATTGCATTTACTGAGGGCGAAAGGAGATTAAATGATGAAACAAATCAAATGGAAGCCGGCATTGGCCATCATGCTGGCTGTGGTTATGGTTCTGGCGGCCTTCCCGCAACAGTCAAAGGCATCGGAAGTGTGTATGAGGGCTTTCGAAAAATGCACAGTGGATGCCTTTATTTCGTTAGTCCTGAGCGGACCCATGACAGCCGGTATATTAATGTCCGGCTGTGTTAACGGCTACGCCTTTTGCCTGAAATATTTTAAGGGCTGAGGAGGAAAAGATGAAATCGGCAAAGGGAATCGTTATTATTCTGGCAGTAGTTGTCTGCCTGAGTGTGTTGTCTCCTGCCCTGCAGGCTGGAAAATGCGAAGATGCTTTTTCCCGGTGCCTCAAGGATCCGGTTATGATGATCCTCATGACCGGCAAAGCCAATTGTGCGGCAGGATATCTTTTCTGTAAAAAGTATGTTGAGCCTTTTGTGAAGTAAGCTATCAGGAGAATTTGCGAATGAAAACAACCCGGCCAATTCTTGTTTTAATTGCTGTTATGTTCGTCTCGGGATTTGTTTTTTGTGAAAAAAATAAATTACAGGTGGACTTAACCGAAGTCCTGTCCATCGGCAGCCTGAATGATGATGCCCTGTTTATGTGGGCGGATATCAAAGCAGACCCGGCGGACGGCATGTATGTAACCGATACCATGGATTACAGCCTTAAGCATTTTTCACACTCAGGCGAACTGTTAAAGAAACAGGGACGAAAAGGCCAGGGACCGGGGGAATTTCTTGCCCCCCGGTCTCTGGAAATAACAGAGAAGTATATCTATGTAACCGATCAGTACCTAACCGGTATTCATGTTTTTAACCGCACGGACCTGGAATTTTTGCGCGTCATTCCTTTCCAAAATCCGATATCTGAATTTGAGGTCATATCCGAAGATAAATTTGCAGTCATTCCCACATCACTGAGTGCTGTCGGCAAGGTGGTTTTCCTCGATACGCATGGGAATAAGATGGAAGGGTTTACCTACTGGGATTCCGGGAAAGTGATGCTGCTGGATGCGGTCAGTTTTAACGTCGATACCGGGGGAAGTTTTTATATGGCCTATAATTTTCAGGACCGGATTGAGAAATTCGATCCTCAAGGCCGGCGGATTTGGTCCACGTCTTTACTAGGTGTCAAAAAAGTCAAAAAAGAAAAAGTGAACAGATTCACCGTACCCACGGAAATTGTTTATTTAAGCATTGCCCTGGATGAACAGGGCCGCATTTATGTACTGGGAGGAAAAATGTCGGATAATCCCCATCGGGACGTCTATATACTGGATCCATCCGGCGAATGGGTCGGGACCTTCACTTTACCGCAATCCAGCCACTGCATCCACATCGACGGGGATAATTACCTGTATTCCAGGGGGAATTCCGGAGTGACCATAAAGAAATACCGTCTTTCCCTGAATTAGGGGGATGCCATGAAAGCGAGTCTATCCTTCCTGACCATAGGATTAATTCTCTTCGGAGCGCTTCCGGCGGCTGGAGAGTTCGGGGCAAGCAGATTGGTTTTCGTTATTGATTTTGATGATTTCATGTGTTTTTCCTGTTTGGAATCATTTGTGGGTTTTTGTCACAGCCTCCCCGAAAGGTTTCGCAGGGAAAAGTGCCTCGGTATTCTCGCTGTCCCGCCTGCGCGAAAAAACCGTCCGGTTCTGCTTCAAATCATGCGAAAAAAGCTGAGAGGATTCAGGCAAGCCAACGCCATTGATTTTCCGGTGGTGGTTGACGAACCCGCTTTTTTCTCATCCCCGGAACGAGATGGCAGTTGTGTCCTGGTTTTCCAGCCTGGAGAGCTGGAACTGGAGATGTATACTTTTCCTTTATCGAGCTCTGCCCGGGATATGATTCTGAACAATATCGGACAATTTGAGTGATTCCGGTCTTTTACTGTTCTTAAGCTCCGGCTTATACGAACCCGGCTTCGGCATTCCGGGGCTTTTTCCGTTGAAATTATCCCGGGTTTGCGTTATATTGATATTCTTCAACTGGCGTACAGTCAGAATATGCGCCTGTAGCTCAGTGGATAGAGTGTCGGTCTCCGGAACCGAAGGCCGCAGGTTCGAATCCTGCCAGGCGCATATCCAATACTGTCCGTCTAAGTCCATCTAGGTCTGTCTAGATCTGTCTAGATCGAACCTTGTTATCCTGAGAAGCGAAGCCGCCTGAAGAGACGGAACCGATTCCTGGGGCGAGGCAGTCCAAGATCCCCCCGGCCGTTGACGCGGTCTGGGGATGACGTTTGTATACTGCCGGAGATATCAGGATGACATGGGTGTGCTTTACACATGTGTCATTCATCGTTATATTAGGAAGCGAATTTGTTTGGAGGCATAGACCTA
>CAYRTV010000216.1:0-5288 GCA_964427225.1 uncultured Eubacteriales bacterium | reverse complement strand
TAACTCGGCGGGAATTTTCTCTTCAAAAGTACCGACAGAGGAGATTCTTGGGAAAAAATCAGCCCGGATTTAACCACCAATGATCCGGCCAAACAGAAAGATTCCGGCGGTCCCATCACCCTGGATAATACCGGTGCGGAGGTCCACTGCACTATTTACACCATCGCTGAATCCCCCCTGCAGTCCGGGCTGATTTGGTGCGGAACCGATGACGGCAAGGTCCAGCTGACCCGCGATGGAGGAAAGACCTGGACGGAAACAGGACAGAATATTCCCGGTCTGCCCGCAGAATCGTGGTGTTCCCGTATAGAAGCCTCACATTTTCAGCCGGGAACAGCGTATGCCGCTTTTGATAATCACCGCCGGGATGATTATGAGACGTATCTGTACCGGACAACCGATTTCGGAGAGTCCTGGCAATCCATTAAGGCCAACCTGCCTTTTGGGTGGATACATGTTGTCCGCGAAGACCCCGTCAATCTAAATTTATTGTATGCGGGAACCGAGTTTGGAATCTATGCTTCTCTGGATGGAGGGGAATCATGGTTCTCCTTGAATAATAATCTGCCTACGGTCGCTGTCAGGGATATCGCCGTCCATCCGGAAGATAATGATCTCATTATCGGAACCCACGGCAGAGGGATATGGATATTGGATGATATTTCCCCGCTTCAGAAAATGAATGAAGACATCCTCAATAAGTCTTTTTATATTTTTCCCACCCGCCCGGTGACCGCCTATTTTCCCGCAACCAGATATGAAGCCTACAGCCCGCCGGAATATTCGGGAGATAATCCCGTATACGGAATGCCGGTGAATATCTATTTCCGGGAGAAGCCTCAAGGCAGGAATGCACTGGTTTTTAAAGATATGGAAGGACAGAAAATCTTTGAACTGAGATTGCTGAATAAACCGGGACTGCGGAGATATCATTGGAATCTTCAGTTTATTCCTAAAACACCGGACGGAGAACCGATCAAGCCCGGCGGAATCGGAATGGTGTCGCCTCCGATTGTGCTGTCGGGAACATATCGGATTGAATTGCATGCCGGGGATAAAATCCAAGCCGCAACCACCGGCCAGATTTTGCAGGATCCAAGAGTGGATATCAGCCGGGAATCCCGCAACCGGCAAATTGAAGCTCAGGTCCAAGTGATGGTGTTGTCCAAAAAGATAGGATTAGCGGTCACAGCAGTGCGTAAAATCCGCCGGGAATTGGATAAGCGGTTTTACGATAAAGAGAAAACTCCGGATATTCCCGGTAAAGTCCAAACCGCTGTTGAAGTTTTTGAAGAAAGCTTTCAGCCGCTGGAAGAGGTCATTATGCCCAAGGGGATCGGTTACCGTGGATCTTTGGAAATGGCCCTGCGGGGCGGTTCCGTTTCTCAGCAGATACTCATGCTGGGAATGTCGATTGGAAATTACCCGGCTGAACCCACTGAGACTGACCAATTTATGCTGAAAGAATTAACGGGCAAAACCAATTTGTTCGTAAAACAGCTGAATGCGTTGATCAATAAGAATCTCGCGGAGCTGAACCGGACTCTGGAAGACAACGGTCTCGAGCCGGTTAAAGCACCGGATGAAATTGACATTTAAACCTGAACTGACTGAGTGTGCGATTCACATGCCATGTTTTTAATTCACATGGAATTCAAACGGCGGGTTGTTTGGGACCGTTCGGCATAAAAATTGATCCGGAATGAAACGGATTTACGCGGAATCATCATAAAAGATTCGGATAGGAGGACTCCGATTTTGTCGGCCGGCAGCATATCAAAGACGAATTTTTGTTCCCGGATGTCCCATTGTCCATATCCGGGGCTGAATCTTTTGCTCGGCCACAGCTTCATCTCAAGCGCTTTATCAGCTAATATCTTATCACAATCTTGAGCCAGGGCTTCCGCAGCTTCCGAACCGAATGAATCCAGGATAAACCCTTTAAGAAGCTGGTTCTGCTGCATCCATTGCCGGCTTTTCTGTTCTAATTCCTGTCCAATTGTGCATATGCATAAGGCTGTTTTTACAGCTCCTGCAAAAATGGGATGACGGTTGGTTTCCTCGTAGTCAATGATGCGGTACACCGCACGGGGACGGATTATCCCGGCTTGTATTTCCCGTATTTCCCGCACCATCTTCTTGACGTTTTCCGGTATATTTTGCTGCTGCGATTTATATCCGATCCGGAAATATATTCTCCTGTCCGGAACCTTCAAGCTGAACTGATCTAAAAAAACGGGTTTATTTGAGACATTGTCCATAAACATTCGTCCGCAAATAGTCTGAATATACCTATTTTATCAATGCAGGAAGCGTATCGACACCGTTGTTCTTGGCGTCCCGGGTCATAATGGAGTGAAGCTCACGCGCCGCTTCCGGAGCCAGCGGCACCGGTTCATGCGTTGCAATGATTTCTTTGACTTTTGCTGCGGCCCGTTCAGCACTGGACAATTTACCCTGATTTTCCCAGGTGTCATAGGTATCCCTATCGAGAATATCCGGAAAAATGTGTTCGTCCCGGTACCACTTGCGGGTGTGCGGCAAGGATAAAAACTGAGTGCTGGGGGTTAATCCGGAGAATAAATCCAAGGCAATGGGATCATCCCGCTGTGTCACACCCCGGACCAAGCGCAGGCACATTCCGCATATCTCGTTGTCGATGACTAATTTTTCCAAGCTCTGGCAGCTTTCAAAATTCAGCATGCCGGGACCGGAAATGACATTGATACCGGCCAAAGCCGCCAATACGGCACCCATGCCCGTTTCCAGGCCGGCCTGACTGTCATTGGTTTTTGCATCGCTCAAACCCATATATGCATGAGTGGGAAGATTGAGGTATTTGGCGATTTGGACATAAGCGGCATCGATCATCATCGTTTCAATCGCGCCCATGGGAGTGGTGCCTTTACGCATATCGAAACTGGAAGGAGAACCGCCGAAGATGACCGGCGCGCCGCTTTCAGCCAATTGGCAAATGACCAGCCCGCAGAGATTTTCGGCGACATGCTGGACCAGGGTTCCGGTTATGGTTACGGGAGACGTCGCCCCGGTCATACCCATCGAAATCAGCTCTGACGGAATGCCCGCCCGGGCCGAGTCAATCAGGCTTTGGGACGTAAGCCGGCTCCATTTAAGGGGAGGGGAGGGGCAGGCATCGAATATGGCCAGCGGTTTTTCCTGCAGGGCTTCCCGGCTGCCTCTCACCGCCGTCAGCATGTCGGCCATGGGCTTAAATGCTTCCACCCGAAATGTTCCCGTCACTACAGGTTTTGTCGAATATTGAAGTCCGATAAACAGGCGGTAGCTGTCGGCAATGATTTCGGGGATATCACCGCTGATAAGACCGGTGCTTTGAAAATCTATGTTTTTTAGATAATCTGATACCAAAACAAAATGAATTAAATCTTTGGTAACCGGACGGCGCTGGGACCGGGATTCATGATCCAGAATGGTGACTGCGGCGGACCCGGGGTCAAAATGAATATGATCGCCCCCCACGTCATAAGCCCGCTCCCCATTCCGGTCATATAATGTTATGGAAGAAGGGGCGGTTTGAAGGCATTTTTGAACAAAATCCGGCTTGATGAATACTTTGCCGGAAGTGGAAACCGTCTGCATACCCGCCTGGTGAAACAAAGCCACGGCTTCTTCGTTTTCTACGAAAACACCTTGTTTCTCAAGCAGAACCAAGGCTTCATCTAAAATCTTATCGATCAGTTCCCGGGACAGCAAATTTATTTTAGGCCTGATAGATTCATTCACAGTCGCCTCCTGTTTTTCTCATCAAAGCCTTAGCCAGGGAAACAGCGCTCATGGCATTTTCAGCATAGCCGTCCGCACCGATATTCTCCGCCCATTTTTTTGTAACGGGGGCGCCGCCTACCAGGAGTTTGTACTTGCCCGACGGGTCCCTCTCACGGAGTATTTGGATGAGTAATTTCTGCCGCAGCATAGTGGTTGTCAGCAGCGCGGATACGCAAATAAGATCGGCTTGTTTTGCTTCGGCCTTATCGAGAAAATGTTCCAGCTTGACATCGGCTCCCAAGTCAAGTACGTCAAATCCATTGGCTGACAGCATGGATGCCACCAGGTTTTTACCGATGTCATGAATATCTCCGGAGATGGTCCCGATTATAATTTTACCTGCTGATGCCGCTTTTATCCGGGATTTTTCCAACTCTGGCTGAAAAACACGCATGGCGGCCTTCATGGCTTCAGCTCCCGCAATCAATTCGGGGAGAAAATACTCTCCGTTTTCCCATAACCGGCCCGCTTCCTGGATTCCCGGCACGAAACCTTTTTCAACCACTTCATTCAGATCCCAGTTCCGGGAAACGGCCGTTTGAGCCAGCCTTTCGGCTGCATCTTTGTCTCCCTCGAGAACGGTCCGTATCATTTGATTAAATGCATCTTGCTTATTCATATTATTCCTTCCATATTAAACGGTGTGGGTCCCGTCTTGAATCCGGATCTTGTATATTTTGAGTTCCCGGATAAACTTTTTTTCGTATTCGGATTTAATTAAGGACACAAATTCCGGAAAACCCGGACCCTGATAAAGGTTTATGGTGCATCCTCCGAAACCTCCACCCATCATCCGTGCTCCCAATATCGAAGGCTGATTTCCGGCAAAATTCACCAGAAAGTCAAGCTCATTGCAGCTCACCTGATAATCATCCCGCAATCCTTTATGTGTCTGAAACATTTTTTTTCCGAATGCCTCCAGATTTTTATTCTCAAGATCCCGGCAAGCACCTTCCACCCGGATATTTTCCTCTATGACATAACGGCAGCGGCGGAATATGACCGGATCCATGTGGTTGCGGTGCTCCTGTAAAAGTTTTGGAGTGACATCCCGCAGGCTCTTAACATCGGGGTCGAATTTCTGAAAATATTCAACACCCCGCTCACATTCTCTCCTGCGGTGATTATATTCCGATGCTGCCAGGGAATGACTGACTCCGGTGTCAAAGAGAATGATCCGGATATTATCGAAGGCAAAGGGGTAATATGTATACTCCAAATTGCGGCAATCTATTTTCAGTGCTTTTTCTGCGGACCCGAAAATATTGATAAACTGGTCCATGATTCCGCATTGGACGCCCGCGAATTCATTTTCAGCTTGCTGGGCCAGCTTAACCAGGTCCAAAGCCGGGATATCAAGGTGGAATAATTGGTTCAGGGCATAACCGAGACCGGCGGTTATGGGTGCGGGAGAAGGGAAAACCGCCCCCCTTGGGATATTTCCCGGGAACGGGCAAACAAAAACCGAAAAGGAATATCCCGCC
>CAYRTV010000215.1:0-5291 GCA_964427225.1 uncultured Eubacteriales bacterium | reverse complement strand
TATAAATGTGCAAATGAAAAACGTTCCATTTGAATTTTTAATAAAAATCATGTTAGTCACTGATAAAAAAGAATGTGCAAAAACACCGCAATTTTTTTATGAATAATTTAGGCTAGAGAATCGATGAATGGTGAAAAATAATCTCAAATCACTTGCTGCAGACGCAGCTCGCACAGCACAATCGGGTACGCCAGATTGAAGTTAGTGATGACTTCCGGGTGGACTTCCCCGATGCGGGCCAGCCAGCGGCCTTGCAAATCCGTAACCTCCGCGCAGCGGCCTTCAAAAAATGCCGGGTGGGCAGCCGGATTATAGGTGCCTTTAAGACCCAGTTCGAAAAGGACGGCGTCCAGAACCGAACGGCCGTCGGCATAGCCTTTATCAGGACCGACAAGGCCGAATGCGAGGTGCCGGTATTCCGCTGTGCTTGTTTCGGCTTCGGAGCTGACGGTGAGGATATTGCCCAGCTCAAAGATTTTCTGCGGCACAGGTTTGCGCCGGTTTTTCTGGAAGGTTTCCATAATCCCGGACAGCATATGGCAGCGGACCACTTTTTGCTCAATGGTTTTGGGATTCTGCACGATGACGTGGTCGTTGCCCGGTTCCAGACGGAATTTTGCGAACAGCCTTTCTTTGGAGTGGAGATTCAGGGTCATGATTTCGATAAATCCCAGGCCCAGCATAGCGTCCCGTACGGTTGTGCTGATACGCTCTTCAGGCCGCGCTTTGCCGATGGTTAATGACTCCACCATTTGCGGCTGAATGTTTTCATAACCATACCCGATAGCCACATCCTCAAATATATCGACTTCATGGCGCACATCCGTCCGGAATACGGGATAATGCACCAGGTAGACATCGTCTTTTTTCTTGACATCCAGTCGCATTTTTTCCAGAAATTCCATAAACTCCTTAGGTGAAAAATCCAGGCCCAGCCAGCGGCGGGCTTTATCGTAGTGAATGGTGATGGATTTGGAGGAAAGGTCTGGTGTTTCTTCCGGGCCGCCGGGATGAAGCATGGTCACGGTTTCAGCCGCTCCTCCCAGCTCGATCAGAGCGCTGACCAGGGTATTGAGCGAATTATAGACCGGACCGGGTACGGCTCCGGTGACATCGATAAACAGCCGGCTGGTCCCGGTTTTGCATTTGGTTTCATCGCTGTTGATAATAGGCGGCATGGCCAGCACCAGGTCTTTGGAATCGATCAGAATGGGATACCTGGTATATTCACTCATCAGTTCCGCATAGGCTTTGCCTTTGGGGTGTTCTTCCAGAATCTGATTGGGTGACATGCTTTGGCCCGGCATGCCGAGGGGATGAAATTGGAAAGTGTCCGGGTCCACCAGGGTATAGCGGATGGGCGGGGCAATAGTGTCTAAGTCGTATACTCCAATGGAGGCAAGCTTGCGGTCGCGGCCGATGCCCCAGTGGAGATTTTCCTGCAGCCGCATGATTTCCCTTAATGCGTCCTGGTCCAACGGCGGCATCTCGACGACGGCACAGGCAATGTATGGGCGGTAGGTGCCTTTTTCCGAAAGCGCCGGATCAACTTCAACCTTGATATCTCCCGGTTTCAGCGTGAATTTCGTCAGCCCTTTTTCCAAACCCAGGTAGCCTTTAAGCGCACGGGACAATCCGCCGGCGTCAAACAGGTCGGGACGGTCGGCCAGCAGGTCCAGCCGGATGACCTTTTCCGTGGCATACAAAGGAAACGGTTCTTCGCTTTCAAATCCGCAAAAGTCGCAGCGGGCCGCCGGTTCTTCGCGGGATAATTTTTCGTTGGGGCTCTGGCAGGCCGGACAGCGGTAAAGATTCATTTCCGCGGTGTCTTCCACATCGCATCCCAACTGGTCAAGCGCATGCACCAGCTCGTCCATGGGGTATTTGTGTCCCAGCAGCTGATTCAACCGTTTGGCACTGACAGCGACTACCGGCATAGGGGCACCTCCTTGATTTTGTCCAGATCACTCCAGTAGAGCTCGCGGATATCATTAAATCCGTATCTGAGCATAGCCAGCCGGTCCAGTCCCAGTCCCCAGGCCAAAACCGGGACTTTGCAGCCGAGCGGAATGGTCACTTCCGGCCGGAAAACTCCGGAGCCGCCCATTTCAAGCCAGCTTTTTTTGGATTCCATCCATACGATAACATCAGCGCTGGGTTCGGTATAGGGGTAAAAAGAGGGCTTGAATTTGATTTTGTCAAAGCCCATTTTGCGGTAAAATTCCTGCAGCGTTCCCAATAGAGTAGCCAGGCTGGCATTTTCATCGATAATCACTCCATCAACCTGCAGGAACTCCGGCAGATGTTTATAACTTATGGCTTCATTCCGGTAGACTTTGCCGACACAGAAAACCTTGCGCGGCGGGTTCGGATCCGCCTGCAGGGCGCGGATAGTGGAGGCAGTGGTATGGGTTCGCAGAACGACTTGTTTGGCCCGGCGCTCCTGCCATTGATAACCCCAGCCCTTGGAGCCGGTTGCGCCGCCGTTTTCATGGGTTTGTTTAATTTTCTCAACCAGCTCCTGAGCGGGCAGTTGGGCCTGGTCCGGGCGTTCCAGATAAAATGTATCCTGCATATCCCGGGCGGGATGATCCTGGGGCTGGAAAAGAGCGTCGAAATCCCAGAAGGCGGACTCGGCCTGCGGGGAGACGATTTCCGTGAATCCCATTTCCAAAAAAGCGGTGCGTGCTTGCTGGATGACCTTCTGCATGGGATGTATTTTGGCCGGGTGCGCGGCTTCCGCCGGGAGGGTGACATCATAGCTGCGCAGCTGAATGCTGCGCCATTCTCCGGAAGTGATGTCCTCGGAAGATAAAACATTTTTTTCCTTGACCACTTGAAGGTCCGGAACAACGTTTTCGCCTTGGGAAGTTAATTGTGCGGAACGCAATGTCCGTTCTTTTATTTTGGCAAAATCGGTGCGGTTTTTTAGAAGAGATTGCGCTTTTTTTGCATCGATACCCTTTTCTTCCAGCTGGTCAAGAAAAACCGGCCCCTGCTTAAGGGTTAAGGCCACGGCCTTTTCATCCTCGTCCTTTTGGTTCAATGCTTTTAGGCCCTGGTCGGTGACGGCTAACTGTCCTTTGTCTTTTTTGAACCAGTTCCGCTGTGTGCCCCACCGCATGATCTCATTCATGGGCAGGTTGTGTTCTTTGGCGAATTTGGCCGCTTCCTGGATCGGCATCTCTTTAGAGTCCGCCAGGATTTCCAGAACCCGCCGCTCCGGAATGCCGGAGGATAGATAATCAGCGGCGCTTTCTCCCGGATTGAGTTCTTCTCGGATTTTCTCATTCAGCTCGATCCAGCCCTGATCGCGGCCGTAGGTGAGGGCCGCCATCACTTTTGCCTGATCAATACCCGAACGGGAAATAATTTTTTCCACGGACAAAGAATCGTCTTCGTCCAGCAGGATCTGGAAAACCTTCCACTGCTCTTGATTGATTTTTTCTGTCATAATCACACTCTATTTGAGGGATAATACCATTTTTCGTTTAATACTGCACAAAAATCCGGATATTTGCACCCATTGTATAACATGACGGGAAATAATTGAATACGCGGCCGCGGAAATTCCCGCTTGTTTGCCGGGATAATCCAATTTATAATGAATACAGGGAAGACAAAAAAAACACCCGGAACGATGGAAATGAATCTACATGTCATCATGAGCCCTGCAACAGCAATGTTGTCATCCCCAGGCCGCATATGCGGCCTGGGGATCTTAGAGTGCTTTGCCGAAAGAATCAATTCCATCTCTGCATACGAAGCAGCACCAGATCCTTCATCGCTTGCTTCTCAGGATGACATGTAATATTTATTATAGTCGGAATAAAATGAAAAGAATAATGCAGAGATTCATGGACAAATACATGACTGACCCGGGTGCTTCGCCTCAGGATGAAACCGAACGGCTTCAGATTGCTACCTGTGTGCTTTTAGTGGAAGCCGCAAAAACCGATGAGGAATTCAGTTCAGTCGAGGAAGACATTATTACGGGAATATTGCGAAAGGAATTTCAGCTTTCTCAGGAGGCGGTGAAAGACTTGATGGAAATCGCCCATGCCGAAAGGGAAGAGAGCGTTGACGTCTATGAATTCACCCGGCTGATCAATGAGCATTATTCCCGGCAAGAAAAGATGAAAATCATGGAATATATCTGGCGGGTGATTTATGCGGATGCCCGGCTGGATAAATATGAAGATTACCTGGCCCATAAATTAGGTAAGCTGCTGCGGCTCCATCATCATGAAATGATCGATGCCAAGCTGAAAATTTTAGCTGAATCCAAAGACTGAGGTGAGGAAAAAATGAATACGGCGGAAAACAAACAAATCATATATCAGGAAGAACAGCGCCTCAGGCAGATTTGGATTTGGATTGTGGTGCTGTTTATCACCGGGCTGGCGTGGTACGGATCTTGCCAGCAGTTAATCTTAGGCGAGCCTTTCGGGTCGAATCCCGCACCGGACTGGATGATGGCTGTGATATGGATTGTATTCGGAGTCGGATTCCCCCTGATTTTTGTTTTTTCCCGGTTGCGAACCGAAGTCAGGCCGGAAGGCGTTTTTCTTAAATTCGCACCCGTACAAAGGTCATATAAAATGTTCCCGGATGCAGAAATTGAGCGGGCGGAAGTGAAAAAATACAAGCCGATAAGAGAGTACGGCGGCTGGGGATGGCGCTTCGGAAGAAAAGGCAAGGCGTATACAATTTCAGGAAAAAGAGGTGTTGCACTTCATTTCAAAGACGGTTCCCGGGTCTTGATCGGTTCCAGACGGCCCGAGGTTTTTGTGCAAGCAGTGCGGGAAATTTTAAAATAGTTCCACACGTCCTGCTGCCGCAGTTCTTACGATAAAAAGAGAAAAAACCCTAAACCAGCCGGATTAAGAAAAGGTGATAAAAGGAGAGAGATTATGAGAAGACTGGAAAATGTATGCGCGTTGGTTACGGGCGGCAATTCAGGCATCGGCAAAGGAATTGTGGAGGAATTTGCCGCTGAAGGGGCCCGGGTTGTCATAAACTATATCAATGATCAAGAAAAGACAGAGCAGATGGCAAAAGAGATTAATGACCAAGGCGGAGCCGCGTTGGCGGTTCGTGCAGACGTCAGTCAAGAAAACCAGGTGCAGGCCATGTTTCAGCAAGCGGCAAACAAGTTTGGGACCGTCGATGTTTTAGTCAATAACGCCGGCATTCAGCAGGATGCTGACTTTGTCCATATGACCATAGACCAGTGGCGGAAAGTTATTGATGTCAATTTAACCGGCAGTTTTCTATGTGCCCGGGAAGCC